>JAJRVV010000016.1 GCA_024277135.1 Chloroflexota bacterium
CTGTAGCAGCCGTCAAGCGGCAAGGAGCGAGCGTAATGCCCTCTTGTGCTGATGTATTATCTACAGCTTGCCAGGGATTTTTGTTAAAGTCAAAGGGTTTCCGCAAAAAGACTCCCTTTGATATTCATATAATACGAGGAGCGGGTTGATGAAGAGATCGCGCTGGTTGAGCATTTTGGCAGCTTTAGCGATGGCATTGGCGACGGGCACGGCCGTTTTCGCCTTTTCCTATCAAGTGCAGCGGGGGGATACCTTATCCAGCATTTCCCGCCGATTTAGCGTCAGCGTGGAGACGATCCGGCAGGCCAACGGCATCGCCAACCCCAACTTGATCTATGCCGGGCAGACGCTGGAAATCCCGGATGGGGATGCGCCGCCGCCAGCCACGCCCACGCCGCCGCCAGCCCCGCCGCCTTCGGGCAGCGCCACCTACACCGTCCAGCCCGGCGACACCTTGTCTGCCGTCGCCCGCCGCTTTGGCGCCACGTATACGGCCATTGCCCAGGCCAACGGCATCGCCAACCCCAATTTCATCCGGGTGGGGCAGGTGTTGATCATCCCTGGCGGTTCGGACACGCCGCCGCCGCCATCCGGCGGCAGCAGCTTTGAATTAGGGGGGCAAGCGGCCGGGTTCGGCCGCCAGGCGCAGATGCAGCAGGCGGGCATGAAGTGGATCAAAATCCAGCACAAGTGGCGCGCGGGTGATGCTCCTGGCGATCTGACGGCCGTCATCAACGAAGCCCACGACAAAGGGTTCAAAATTTTGCTCTCCATCAGCGGCGGCGACACCTATCCGGGGCCGGGCAGTATTGACTTCAACGCTTATGTCAATTTCGTCAAAGGGGTGGCGGCGCTGGGGCCGGACGCCATCGAAATCTGGAATGAGATGAACATTGATTTTGAATGGCCGGCCGGTGAAATCAGCCCCTCCGCCTACGTGAACAACATGCTGGCTCCGGCTTACCGGGCGATCAAAGCGGTCAATGGCAGTGTGATGGTGATTTCCGGCGCGCCAGCCCCGACCGGTTTTGACAATGGTACCAATGCGTGGGCGGATGACCGGTATCTGGCCGGGATGCGGGACGCCGGGGCCGCCAGCTATGCCGATTGCATCGGCGTGCATCACAATGCCGGCGCCACATCGCCATATGCCGCCTCCGGCCATCCGGCGGGGACGCATTACAGTTGGTATTTTGGAGCGACGCGGGATTTGTACTACAACACGTTTGGCGGGAGACGGCCGTTATGTTTCACCGAGTTGGGTTATTTATCGGGAGACGGCTTCCCCGGTTTGCCCCCCAATTTCGCCTGGGCGGGGGATACCTCGGTGGCGGAGCAGGCGCAATGGCTGGCGGAAGCGGCAGCGCTGGCCCGCAGCGGCGGCAACGCGCGCCTGCTCATCATCTTCAATGTGGATTTGACCCATTACGATCTCAACGGCGACCCGCAGGCAGGGTATGCTATCATCCGGCCGGATGGCGGCTGCCCGGCATGTGAGAGTTTGCAAAGTGTGATGGGCGGCGGCTAGTCTGGCTGTTGCTCCATGGAAAGCCATCTCCTATAATGACGTTGTGTGGCAGTGACGGCCGTCGGCGTGAGAAACGGCCGTGTGCGCCACGCCCTGTACCCGACAAAAAACGCCCGGAGGAAACCAGATGAAAGTCAGACAAATCCTGGCCAGCAAGGGCATGAAGGTCATCACCATCCAACCACAGCAATCCATCCGCGATGCCGTCATCACCCTGGCCCAGCACAACATTGGCGCGCTCGTTGTGGTCAACGATCAGGCCGTTCCCATCGGCATTATTTCCGAGCGAGACATCGTTCGCCGGGCGGCAGAGGCGGCAGAGGCGGCAGAATCCATTTTCACCCAATCCGTCCAGGATGTGATGACGCTAGAAGTCGTCACCGGGATGCCGCAAGACGACATCTTCTCCGTCGCGGCCACGATGACCGACCGGCGGTTCCGTCACTTGCCCATCGTCGAAGACGGGCAACTGGTGGGCATCGTGACGATGGGAGACATCATGAAAGCGGAGCGTGATCAGTATCGCGGCGAAATTGACACGCTGGAAACACAAATCATGGCCGATCCGTCCTGATCGCGCCCCGGAAACCAGACTGACCAGAGCTTTTCAAACGTCGTTTCAAATTTTATAACTTGTGATAACGGGTGGGCGTCTTCACGCTTGCCCCGACAAGTCTTGAACAAAACAGGAGTATCGCATGTCAACGGTAGGCAGTGAATCAAACCCTTTGCGTGTCGCCATCATCGGGGCCGGGCCAACCGGCTTTTACACGGCCGAACACCTCTTCAAACAAAAAGATTACGTGGTAGAAGTGGATATGTTTGAGCGGCTGCCCGTCCCCTTTGGGCTGGTGCGCTATGGCGTCGCGCCCGATCATCAAAAAATCAAGTCGGTGACGAAGGTGTATGATCGCATCGCCCAAAAACCCGGCTTCCGATTCTTCGGCAACGTGGAACTGGGGCGGGATTTGTCGGTGGCCGACCTGCGTAACTATTATCACCAAATTGTGTATACCACCGGCGCCCAATCAGACCGGCAGTTGGGGATTCCGGGCGAGGAGTTGGCCGGCAGCTTACCGGCGACGGAGTTTGTGGCCTGGTACAACGGCCATCCCGATTACCGGGATTACGAGGTGGATTTGTCAGGCATGCGGGCGGCGGTGGTAGGCGTGGGCAACGTGGCCATGGACGTGGCCCGGCTGCTCTGCCGCGCGCCGGAAGAGCTGCGGCAGACGGACATGGCGGATTATGCTATCGAAGCGTTGAGCCAAAGCAATATCAAGGAAGTGTATATTTTGGGACGGCGCGGCCCGGCGCAGGCGGCGTTTACCACGCCGGAGGTCAAAGAGTTGGGTCAGATGGCGGACGCCGATTGCTATGTGCTGCCAGAGGAAGCGGCGTTGGATGCGCTGAGTGAAGCGGCGCTGTCCGCCAGCGCTGACCGGGCCACGATGAAGAAGGTGGAGGTGATCCAGTCGTATGCCGGACGGGAACTGACGGGTAAGTCGCGCCGCTTGACCCTCCGTTTTTTGGCGTCGCCGACGGAGTTGTTTGGGGATGGGAACGGCCGTGTCCAATCCATGCGCCTGGTCAAAAACGAACTGTATAAAACCGAAGCCGGCACGCTGCGCCCCCGCGCCACCGACCAGTTTGAGGAGTTGGAAGTGGATTTGGTTTTCCGCGCTATAGGCTACCGGGGCAAGCCGCTGCCAGGTGTGCCTTTTTACGACAATTGGGGCGTCATCCTCAACAAAGAGGGGCGGGTGCTGGACAGCGAAACCAACGAGCCGGTGTTAGGCCAATACACTGGCGGTTGGATCAAGCGGGGGCCGTCGGGCGTGATTGGCACGAATAAGCCGGACGCTCTGGAAACGGTGAAACATATGCTGGCCGATCTGGCGGCGGACCAAATTTTATCGCCGTCCCAGACGAATGCAGAAGCGATTGTCGCTCTGGTAGCCGAGCGTCAGCCCTATTACTTCACCTATGCCGACTGGCTGAAGCTGGATGAGATTGAACGGGCCAGAGGCGCGGAGCATGGACGGCCGCGCGTCAAGTTCACCGATGTGGATGAGATGCTGGCGGCGGTAGGGAAACGTTAAAGGCAGAAGTCGTGGATGTTGTGATTTACACCGATGGCGGAGCCGATCCCAACCCCGGCATTGGCGGCTGGGCGGCTCTGTTGCGCTTTGGCCAGCATGAGAAGGTGTTGACAGGCAACCATCCCAGCGCCACCAACAACCGGATGGAGTTACAGGCGGCGATTGCGGCGTTACAGGCGTTGAAACGGCCGTGTCACATCCAACTCCACACCGATTCCGAATACCTGCGCAAAGGCATCACCCAATGGATCGAAAATTGGGCGGCTAAAGGATGGCAGAAAAAGGGGAAGCCCATTCCCAACGCGGACTTATGGCGTATCCTGCGGGAAGAGGCCAAAAAGCACGACATCGAGTGGCATTGGGTCAAAGGGCACGCCGGCAACCGCTTCAACGAACGGGTGGACACCCTGGCCCGGCAGGCCCGGCTGGAAATCACGCCGGAAGCGCAGTTGTCGGAAGATGTGCCCCGGCTGTACTTGCGCGCCTCTTGCAAAGGAAACCCCGGCCCTGGCGGTTGGGGCGTCGTTTTGGAACAGGAGGGCGAGACGAAACAACAAAGCGGCGCCGTCCCAAAGACGACCAATAACCGCATGGAAATCACGGCCGCTATTGAGGGGCTGCTGATGCTGCCGCCCGGCAGTGAGGCGCAGATATTTACCACTTCCGATTATCTGTTCCAGGGAGCCACCCGCTGGATTCATGGCTGGCGTAAACGGAATTGGGTCAAGCGGGACGGCAAGCCGGTGGCTAATGGGGATTTGTGGCGGGCGTTAGATCAACAGATGGGGATGTACGCCATTCATTGGGTGAACGCGAAAGGCAAAGAAAAACCCGCGCTCGATGAGGCGGGCAAATTGGCAAGTACGGCCGTCAAAACTGCCTGATTATGCCTCTTCCGCTTCCCGCACAAAAACACAAGTCGCGTGCAAAAAACCAAAATCGCCAACAGGCGGCATCAACTCCATCACTTCCGTCACTTCAAAAACGAAGCCGTTAAACGTGACCTCTTCGCCCACCTCAAGTTTGTGGTTCACATTGACAATCGCGCCAGGGTGCTTGCCATCCTTGACCACATAACTTACTTTATAGAGGATTGACTCTTCTTCACTGCCCATTGCCATCTCCTCCCCAACTATAACTCAGCCAGATTCCGATGTCGAAGTTTAAAGGCAATATCAATCGCCAGATTGCGCATGACCACATAGCCGATGCGGGTATTTTCATGGCACAGCCGGTAAAAGTCTTCGCTTTCAATCCGGTACAACGCAGCTCCCTTCTTATTCACTTTCACCGAGGCGGAGCGATAGCCCTGGTCAATCAACGCCATTTCCCCAATGACTTGGCCCGCGCCCAGCATGACCAGCGTGCGGGCGCTGTCCAGTCCTTCAATGAAAACTTCCACCGAGCCATCTGCCACCAGATACAATTCCTTACCGGTTGTATTCTGCTCGATGATCAAATCACCCGGTTCAGTCGTGATTTTTTTGCAGATATTGGCTAACTGCCCCAGTTCGTCATCATTCAAACTGGCGAAAAGCTGCACTTGTTTCAGAAGATTTACCACCGACATGTTTTTCCCCTGTCCTATCAATGTGGGTCAAGTTTGCAAACTTGACCTCGGTTAGGTTGACAATTGCGCCCGAATTGGTAAAATGCCGCAGTCTTGCGCCGAAGTGGCGAAACTGGCAGACGCGCTACGTTCAGGGCGTAGTGGGCATTACGTCCGTGTGGGTTCGAATCCCACCTGCGGCATGATTTTTACGAATGACCCGGCCCGGCCGGGTTTTTTGTTGCCCGCAATAAGATTTATCATTCCCTACATCATTGTGACATAAAATGAGGGTAATCGTCAACTATTTGTTACGGGTTGGCAGATGAATGCTTCATCAGCTATTTTTCTGTTTTGCTTGAGAAAAATGTGGTCAAATGTATAATGGGGGCTGCCAAATCCTTTAAAACAAGTAAGGGGTGCATGTATGGTATTTTTGATAGCAGTGGCGGCCGTCTTGTTCGTCATCGTCCTGGGTGTGGTGTTGGCATGGGCTGTGGCCCGATTTGACGGCGCGGTTCAGGGTACGAAAAACCAGGTTGAGAATAAAAGTAAGAATTACAATCCGGCCGTCACTCTGGGCTATGCCATTGATTTGGGTGCGGCTGCGGACAGGCAGGTGAAGGAAGCGCGGCTGCTGGCAGCGAAGAAAGCGGCCGTTACCCCACGCGGCGCTAATGTCAGGATCGGCCGTTTGGGTCATGCTACATTGAAAACGGCGGGCAAAGGGATTGAAGATGATCCGTGGACGGCCGCCAAAATCGCCCAATTTCATGGATGGGATGGCGTCCGCACCGGGTACGTGGCGGCGGCTCCGGCGGTCGCTGCGGCGCCAACGGCCGTATCCGTTCCCAAACCAACCCTCATTGAAATCACCGATGAGATGTCGCCCGCCGAAAAGCGGAAGGCGCGGGTGGCCAATGCCAAAGCCAATTCAGCGTACAAGAAAGCGTTAAAAGCGGCCGGCGGCGATTCGAGTGTGGCTCAACCGACGGCCGCCGCCGCCGCCCCAGCCCCGACCGCCACAGCCAAAGTGCCGCCGCCGCAACTCATCGAAATCACCGACGACATGCCGCCCGCCGAAAAGCGGAAAGCGCGGGTAGCCAATGCCAAAGCCAAATCCGCCTACAAAAAAGCGTTGAAAGCGGCCGGGGTTGACCCCAAGGCTGCCTCGGCCCCCGCTCCGGCCCCTGCCGCCCCGTCGCCGGCAGCCGCCCCCGCCGCAGCGATTCCGGCCAACGCCCCGCCGCCGCCAGACCTGGTCGAAATCACCGAGGGCATGGCCCCCGATGAAATCCGGCGGGCGCGCATCAGCAACGCCAAAGCCAAATCGGCCTACAAAAAAGCGTTGAAAGCGGCTGGTATTGACCCAGCCACGGTTATGTAGACATCCGATTTCTTGCTATCAAGCGCCCTCACATCGCGCACACCAGAAATCGGATGTCTTGCGCTTGACCACGCCCGGCCCTTGTGCGCCGGGCGTTGTTTTTTGTTGGATGTGCAACTTTTCTGGCAGCAGCCGGTAAATTCAAACAGATACGATTTGGATTGGAGGCTTTTACCATGCTGCGAAGAAAGTTATGGACCCCGGCTGTTGTTCTCTTTTTTCTGGCCCCGGCCGTTGGCGAATTGATGTCCGGTTCGGCGCCGCCGGCCGAGTTTTTTAACCCGTTCACTTTTACCTTTTTGGCGATTTTGTACGGCGGCGGGGCGATCCTGGCGCGGGAGTTGACCCACCGCTGGGGCAAAGGCTGGCCGACGCTGCTGATGTTGGGCGCGGCGTATGGCGTCATCGAGGAAGGGTTGATGGTGAAGAGCTTTTTCGATCCGAACTGGATCGATTTGGATGTGTTGGGGGTGTACGGCCGTGCCCTGGGCGTCAATTGGGTGTGGACGGCCGAACTCACTATTTATCATGCCGTTTTCAGCATCACCATTCCCGTCATGCTAGTGGGACTCATCTTTCCCGATTGGCGGGATCGCCCCTGGGTCAGCCCCAAAGCGTTCCGGCGGCTGGCGGCGCTGTTCGTGTTGAACGGCGTGTTCATCTTCCTGGCGCTGACGCCGTACCGGCCGCCTGTTGCGCCTTATGCGACGGCCGTATTGGTGACGATCTGGCTCATCCGCCGCGCCAAACGGTTGCCCTATCCCCGGTATGAACTGACGGAACGGCCGTCGGCCCGCTCCTGGCGATTCTTCGCCCTGGGATTTTTGGGAACAGTGGGCTTATTCTTCTTCAGTTGGGCGCTGCCAAACTTGAATGTCCCCGTCATCTTCACCCTGGCGCTGCTCATTGCGCTGCCCTTTTGGATGCGCTGGCGTCTGCTCAGATTGATTGGGCGCGGCGAGGGGTGGCCTTTTCGCCAGCAGTGGGCGGCAGCGGCGGGCGCGCTCAGCTTCTTTATTTTGCTGGCTCCCATCATGGAAGCGGATAACGCCAACCGGCCCGATGACACCAGCGGCATGATTTTGATAGCGATTTTGTTCAGTTTGCTCTTACTGTGGATTCGCCGCCGAGTGAACCGGGCTGCGCCGCCATCTGAACCGGAGCATCTGGTTGTGGAAGCGGTATAAAAGAGGACATCTTCCCGGAAACTTGAAGTTTCCGGGAAGATGGTTTTTGAAGACTGGAGACTGGTGAACTGGAGACTGATAGTCTCTAATCTCCAGTCTCTTGCTGATTTTATTTGAAACCCACCACCGTCAAATCATAGGTGGCATAAATCCCTTCTTTCGTGATCCCCCAATGAATCCGAACTTGCTGTGTTTTCGTGTTATCCACCGTCAACGTCTGTTCCCCCTGGCCGCAAATGACAATTTTGGTTGTCTGCTGCCCATCTTCGTAAATCGTGGCCCGCAGCTGCGCCCCATCCGGCCCGGTGATGTTGCAGTTCAGGGTGATGAAGACCTGCTGGCTGGTGTTGGAATTGTTGGGGAATTCAAACTCCACCCAATCATCCTGATCTCCGTTCGGGTAAGAAACGTCATTGCTGTGCGTGAAATTCCGGTTGCCGGTGATGCTCATGAAGACGGAGACGGCCGGGTTTTGCAGCGAGTCGTTGTCAAACTGGGCGATAGTCGCCGCTGCGGTAGGCGTGTACGTCGGCGTCGGCGGGTCCGCCTGGGTGGTGGGGGTGTAGGTTGGCGTCGGATCGTTGGCGGCCGTGGTTGAAGTAGGCGTAGGGTCGTTGTTGGCGGCTGTGGTCGCCGTTGGCGAAGCCTGACCGGTGGCAGTCGCGGTCGCGGTGGTTGTGGTTGTGGCGGTGGCCGTTTGACTGCCGTCCCCGCCATCGCCTGAACTGCCGTTGCCCTGACTTGGCAGCGGCGGCGCGGCCGCTATCAACACGCCGCCGACATTGGCCGCCGCGGAAAATTGGCTGCCGGCCGATGACCAGCATTCCGAACCGGCGCCGGGCGGGCATTCGATCTTCCACCAACCCCCATCCTGGCTCTGGCCGACAATGCGGGCCGTCGAACCGGCCCGGAGCGCGCCCACGGCCGTGTAATTGGTTCCTGGCCCGGTGCGTACATTCAAGTCAACTAGCGCCGTCATCGTCGGCTGTCCCGGTTCGGCGGTGGGGGCGGCCACCACCGGCGCATTCGCCGGGGCCGCTTCCTCTTCCGCCGGCGCTACCTGCGGTTCCGGCGTGGGCGTGGCCACCACCACCACCGTTTGTATTTCCGCCGGTTGTTCCAGCGTTTCCGTTTCCTCATTGCCGCCGCAAGCGACCAGGATCAGGGCTAACAGCCCCGCCCACAACAACATCCATCTTTTTTTACTGCCGATCATGTTCCTGTACCTCCGATTGGGTATTCTGCGCCGCCGGTTCGTCAAGCCAACCGGTGATTTCTTGCAAAATGAGGGGAATCTGCGCCAATGAATTGAAATAAAAAATGCGGTCAGCGTCTGCCATTTGCAATGACCCGCGTACTTCATCAGGTTGGGGTTTGGTGGATGTGGGAGCTTCGTTCCACACTCTTAACACAAAGGCGTATCGTCTTCCGGGCACAACGGCCGTCTCCTTCGCCAGCGGCGTCTCATTACGTGATAGCCGCAGATTACCAGAGAGGTGTCGCCCGGTTATCGGCTGGGTGTGTGGGGGAGAAACTGTTGTGACAGAATGGATGGTTGAAAAATGGCCGTTCCCCACCACAGCAGGAAACGGCCGTTGATAAAATCACCAAAATCTTATGCTGCTAATTTCGGGGGCGCTTTTCGTTTAGGCCAAAAGATGTAGGACAAAGACCATCCCTCTCATCTCATTACCCCGCAATAAATCTGTTATACTATACGTATGTAAGATCATTTCATCAAACCAGGGTAACTCTAACCCTTCCGGAGGCGAATTTGATGCAAACATCTTGTCACTTGAGAATCTCCGGGAGGATGGTTTGGTAGTTACAAATCAGGAAAATCAATGCCGAAACTATATGAGTATTTTGGTCTCATCATTCTATTTTACTCAAATGAACATAAACCTGTTCATGTTCACGGCAAATATCAAGGAACTGAGAGCAAAGCAGATATTATTATTGAAAACGGGCAGATAGTAGAAATTCGGTTTTCAACAGTGAAAGGCAGAAGACCGCTGCCACCCGCTCAAATGAGGAATTTCAAGATAGTGGTTGAGCATTATGCAGGAGAAATAGTGCAAAAATGGATAGATTACTTCGTACTCCACAAAGCGGTAGCGCCGGAAAAGATTACGCAGAGGATACGATGATGCTTGCCGAAAATGCGGTGATAGATGTACAAACGGCCAAATATGTTGAGGGTTACAAGTTACGCCTCGTGTTCAGCGACAAAAAAGAGTGCGTTGTTGATTTCGAGCCTTTTTTACGCAATACGTCAAACCCCATGATACAAAAATATCTGCAGCTTGATAATTTCAAGAATTTCACCGTTGCATATGGGGATTTATTCTGGAATGATTATGACTTGTGCTTTCCGATTGCAGACTTGTATGAAGGACGAATATAAATAGAAAAACTGCCGTTCCCCACCACAGCAGGAAACGGCCGTTCTCCACCATCCGCTCTCCCGTTACTCCCCAAACAAGTCGGCCGTCAATTGGAATTGTTAACCGTTGCTCCGGCGGCGGGTGGGGAGAGTGACGCCGGATTGGCGCAAGGCTTCCATATCGCGCAGCACCGTCCGCCGGCTGACGCCCAACGCCTGCGCCAGATCATCGTCGGTGGGGGCGGCGCCCTGTTCATCCGCTTCCAACGCCAGCCGGTGCAGGCGGTGGCGGCGCAGCTCCGTTTTGTGGCTGATGGCTTCGTCTTCGGGCGCATCCAACGTCCAACGGATGGTCACTTTTTCGTCGTTGGTTAACGGCCGTCCCAACGGCGCATCTTTTCGGGCCAACGTCACCTCAATGTGGCGGCGACGGTCCGATTGTTCATCAAACGCGGCCACAATCGCCTGGTTGGTGGGCACATGGGCGAAAAAGCGGCGGCGCATCTCATGGTCGCTGATGGCTCGCGCCTGCGTTTGCAGCTCCGTGTAAGCGGCGTCCAAAATCTGGCCCGCCTCCACGTGGCAGTTGAGATTTTGCATCAGCCGGTGCAGCGTCCACAACCACGCTTGCGGTTCCTCGCCAGTGACGCCGCCCTGGGCAAACATCGCCCAACCGGAATCGGCCAACTGCCGGGCGCGCCCTTTTTGTCCCCTTTGCAATTGGGAGAGGGCCAGACACGCCTCGCATTTCAAACTGTTCAGCTTGTCCCCCTGCGTCTGCCAGGTGGAAACGGCCGCTTCCAGCAAAGGAATGGCATTATCATAATCGCCCAACTGGAAACACAACGCGCCCAAATCTTGCTGGGCATAAGCGGTAAAGGTAGCGGCATTGGCCGCCTGAGCGATGGTTAAGGCTCGCTGGAAATAATCGGCGGCTTCTGCCAAGTTCCCCTGCCGCTCCGCCACCAGCCCTAGCGCGTCGGTGGCGATGCCCACGCCGATCTGATCGTTCGCCGCCTCAAACCCGGCCAACGCCTGGTTGATCGCTTGCCGGGCGGCGGTGAAATCGCCCAGCATACAGGCGGCCAATCATTCCGCCTGCCGCACCGCCGCCATTCCCTGCCGGTAGCTGACGGCTGCCTGCGCCTGATACGCTTCTTCGGCCAGCGCCAACGCTTTGTCCCAGGCGCCGATGGCCTGGTGGGCGCTGAGGAGGTTGACCAGCGTGCGCGACGCGCCAAACTGGTCGCCTATGGCGCGCTGCCGGGCTAACGCCTGCTCAAAAGAGTGGATAGCGGCAGCGCTATCGCCGCCGCCGTTCATCATGGCAAAGCCCACCCCATCCAACGCCCGCCCTTCCGCCTGGGGCAGACCAGCTTCTTGCGCCAGGGCGACGGCCGTTTCAAACCGGGTTCGCGCCGTTTCTGGATCACCCAGTCGAATTGCCAAATCCCCCAGTGAAAGCAGGATGTCGAGCTGGCCGGGAATGTCGTTTTGGGCGACGGCCAGCTTCATCGCCGTCTCCAGGTGGGTTTGCGCCGCCTGGTGTTGGCCGGTCTTGGCGGCGGCGGCCCCGGTCAGGCGGCAAACCCGCAGTTGCAGAGCCGGATCATCGAGGACGGCCGTGTGCCGCAACGCTTCTTCCAGGGCGGACTGCTGCGGTTCCCGGTCGCCGGTGACTTGCGCCGCCTCCGCCAGCGCCAGCAGCGTTTCCATGCGCTCCGACGTGGGGTCGGCGGGCGTCAAGGCCAACGCCCGCTCAAAGGCGGCCTGGGCTTCGGCGTAGGCGAATTGGGCGATGGCCTGTTGTCCCGCCTGCCGGTAGAGGGCGGCCGCTTCCGGCGCGCCGGCCCGATCCAGGTGGAAAGCGCGGACGCGCCAATTGTCCCCGTCGGCGCCGGCCAGCCAATCCGCCATTTGCCGGTGCAGTTGGCGGCGGCGGTCGGACGGGATGTTTTCGTAGATGGCTTGATGGATCAACTCGTGGGGAAAGGCGTATCCGGCGGCGGCGGGCTGGAGCAAGTAGTGGGCGGCCAACTCGTCGCCTATCTGGGCCAGTTCAGCCGGGGGCAGGTGGCTGACGCCGACCCAATCGGCGAAGGGGACGTTTTGGCCGATGATGGCGGCGGCGGCTAACGTTTGTTGGGTTGGCTCTGGCAGGGATTGGGCGCGGGTGACGGCGGTACGGCCGTGCGGGGCATGTCCTTCTGCCAGCGCGATACTCATCTCGGACACGTAAAAAGGATTGCCGCCGGTCAGGGCATGGATTTGCTCGATTTCTTCGTGGAGGCCGGGGGGCAGCCATTCTTGCAGTTCGGTCTGAGAGAATGGTTGCAAGCTGAGGATGGCGAGTTGTCCGGTTTGCCGCCATTGTTTCAGCATCGCCCAGCCGGGACTATTTTCGATGCCGGGCCGCCGGTAGGCGAGGAGCAAGACCAATCGCTGCCGCGCCAGCGTCGGAACCAGCGCGTTCAACGCCTCCCAGAGAGCGGCGTCGGCCTGGTGCAGGTCGTCGAGGATGATGAGGTGGGGGGTGAGTTCGGCCAACGCGCCAACGATGGCGGCGATGGCCTGGTGGAAGCGGTCGCGGGTACGTTCCGGCGGCAGGTCGGGCAAAGGCGCGGCGGCGGGCAGTTGGGGCAGGATGGGGGCGGCGGCGGCCAGAGCAGCGGCGGGGAGCATGGTTTCGATTTGGGCGGCGCGGGGCGGGGCCAGGGCGGATGTCAGGGCGTCGGCCAGCGGCGCGTAGGGGGAGGCGTGGGGGAAGTCGGCGGCGCGGCCGTTGACGACGCTGATTTTGCGCCACTCTGCGCCCGCTTGAATTTCCTGGAGCAGGCGGCTTTTGCCGATGCCGGCGTCCCCTTCCAGGGCGATGAGGCTGCCCTGGCCGTTGATGGCTTGTTCCAGGGCGGTGAAGATGGTTTTGCGTTCGGCGATGCGGCCGATGAACGGTCGCTGCGCCCAATTTTCCCCGGCCAGTTCGGCCGCTTTTTGGGTGAGGTGCAGTTCCCCTTCAAGCTGGCGGGCCAACGCCTGGGACTCGGCGGCAGGGGACACGCCTAATTCGGTTTGCAACAGGCTTTCCAGCCGGGCGTAGGCGGCCAGGGCGTCCGGCAGCCGATCCAGCCGGGCCAGGGCGCTCATGACGCCGCGATGCGCTTCTTCGCGCAGGGGGTCGGCCTGGGCCAGCCGTTGGTAGCAGGCGAGCGCCTGGGCCGGTTGGCAGGCGTTTTCGGCGGCTTGTCCCAGGTTGAGCAGGGCGTTGAGGAACGCTTCGCGCAGCGCCAACCGGCGTCCCAGAATCCAATCGTCGTATATTTCGGGCAGGAGGTCGTCGCTGTATAAATCGAGGGCGGCGGTGAGGACGGCCGTTTCCCCCGAAGTGATGGCTTGATCGAAGGCCCATACGTCTACCCAGAGGACGGCCGTGTCGGCCAGCGCCACAAATTCCCGATCTACGGCTAACCAATCGGGACCGAGCGCCTGCCGCAGCCGGTAGAGGGTGTCGGAAAAGTTGCGGCGCACCCGGTCGGCGGGAACGTCGGGCCAGAGGATGTCGGCGATCTGTTCCCGGCGATGCGGCCGTTCCGGGTAGAGCAGCAGATAGGCCAGGAGGCTGCGGATTTTGCTGCCGCGCAGTTGGATGGTTTGATGGGCCGTTTCTACACGGAATTGGCCGAGTAAGTAAACGCGGCGGATGTGGAAGGATTGGGGCGTGGGGGACTGCATGGAGTTATCGTAAAACGAAAAGCGGAAAAGGTAAAGGGTTTTGGTAAAACTTAATCTGCATCACGTTTCACGATTTACGTTTCTGGAGTAACGGCCGCCCAACACACTCAGTTCTTCCCCCAAAGAGATAGCGATGTTGCGCATCACTTTGAGGCCGATGCGGGGGTGGCGGTCAATCAGGTTTTGGAAATCGGCGCGCCTGAGTTGAACCAGGGTGACGTTGGCGCCGGCAACGGCAGTGGCGTTGTACGGCCGTCCTGATACCAGCGAAATTTCACCCAGAAAATCCCCGGCAAACACATGGCCGATCTTGGCGCCGTTAGCATAGATGTCAATGAAGCCGGACATCACCATGAAGGAGATGTCTCCCTGTTCCCCTTCGCGCAGGATGATCTCGCCTTCAGCGACTTTTCGCACCCGGCACAGTCCGGCGATATGGGCTAACTCGCCATCCTCCAGCCCCTCAAAAATCGCCATTTGCCGGGCGGTTTCGTTGGCGGCGATGCCCAGCCGCTTGTCTTCAAACCCTTTGCGTACCAGTTCAAACATCTCCCGGCTGGCGTCGGTTAACTGCGCGCCGTCAATGTCTAGCGGCACGTACAATTTAGCCATTTTAAGGGTGTCCAGCCGCTCCACTTCGTGAAAAACGAAGGAGGGGCAGTAGGCGACGGGGACAAAGCCGAGGTTGCTGAGGGTGCGCTGGATATCGGGCCAGTAGGCGCTGACGGTGATTTCGACGTATTCGGCACGGTACACTTTTTGCGCCCATTGATCCAGTTCGCGCAGCAGAAAACCGGCCACATCGTCGCGCAAGTCAATCAATTCTAGCACTTTGATGGAACGGCCGATCGGATCAAAGGTGAAGCCAATCGCGCCCACGATCATGCCATCCTCGCGGGCGACGAGGTAGCGGGAATTGCGCGATTCGATCATGAACAGGCCGTAGCTCAACTGCAAGTTGCCGAACACCTGCCGCCGGGACAATCGCCCTCGTTCGATGCGCAGCAGGTGGGGCAGCACATCCTCTGTCAGCTCTTCTACTTCGAAGTCGCGGCCGATGGGGTAGCCGATGGCGTCGTCTACGGCGATGAGGTCGGGTTGGAAGCCCATGTTTTCCAGCGCCAGTTGTCCCAGCAGGAAGGCTTCGGGGATGACGCGGGGGTTGTTGCGGCGCAATTCGCGGGCGGGGACAAAGGCGCGGGCCATCATCACCAGGCTTTCGCGTTGGTCGAGCAGCACTTTTTGGGGCAGGAAACCGACGGGGCGCAGGCCGAATTTTTCGGAGATGCGCTGAGCGAAGGGGTGGGCGGTGCGGCATTCGGTGAGGCCGAAGTGGAGGCGGCGGGTGGCGAAGTCGAGGCGGGCTTGCATGAGCGCCGTGCCCACCCCTTGCCCGCGATGGTCGGGGTCTACGGCCAACCGGCCAAATTCGCCGCACAGGTCGGAGAAGACGCCGACTTCAAAATAAACGGAGGCGGTTCCCTGGACACGGCCGTCCCGCTCCGCCAGCAAAAAGAGGTAGCTGTCCTGGTAAATACTGCGCTTCAACCATTCGTCGTTGTAGAACTCTTTGTAGGGATAATCTTCGCCGTAGCAGCGGTAAAACAATCGGCGCACGGCCGGGAGATCATCTTCGGTGACGGTTCGGACTTGAATGGGATGTTTTTTCATGTTTTTTGGCGAGTGGGCAAGTTTGCAGGCAGCAATTCCAATTTTACTTTATCTGGCGAATAAATTCGCAGCAACATTTGCAAAGTCCGCCTTCGTGGACTGGATCCCAGCCGGCGCAAGCCGACTGCGCAAGCGTAGCAGCAGATTTATCTGCCATTAAAATCTTTAACGTGAATTATACGTATCTTCTCAAAAATTCGGGGTAGCAAAATCAGGAAAATCAGCATACCATAGATTGCATGTTAGACAACTTCAACCCGCAAATGATTCAAGATGTAGAAGGAGCGCGAAAAGCAATCGTGCTTCTCTTGAACCTTGTCGA
>JAJRVV010000187.1 GCA_024277135.1 Chloroflexota bacterium
CCCTCACTCATTTCGTTTTACGTTTTACGTATTTTCTTGTGGGCGCGGCCGTCGCCCTGGCCCCCTTGCTCACCCTGCCCCTGGAAACGCTGCTGGGGCGCGCCGGACAGGTGTCCATTCTCAATCAGGCCGTCAACGGCGGCGATTTGTGGGGCATGCTGGCACGGCAAACCGGGGCGGCGCTGGGGCTGTTCTTCTGGCGCGGCGACGCGATTTTACGCCACAATCCGGCGGGACGGCCGTTGTTCGACCTGTTCATGCTGGTTCCGTTTTTGGTGGGCGTGATTTGGTGCCTCAAAAATTGGCGGCGGCCGGCGGCGGCGCTGGTGTTGCTGTGGACGGCCGTCATGCTGGGACCGACGATTTTAGCCGAAGACGCGCCCCATTTTTTGCGCGCCGTCGGCATTCTGCCGGCCGCGCTGCTGCTACCCGCCATCGGTTTGGCGCAGATATGGCAGTGGCCCAGGCTGCCGGCGCGCTGGCGGCAAACGCTCGTCATCGGGCTGGCGCTGGGCAGCTTGGGCGTGACAGCACGCGATTATGCCGCTTATGCCCGCGCCCCGGACACCGGCTATCTGTTCGAGCAGGCGGCGCGGGAACTGGCGCAAACGGTCAATGCGCGGGGAGTGAATACGGCCGTTTACGTGGACGAGCGGTATTGGTCAGGCTGGCCCTCTGTGCCCTTCCTGGCGGCCAATGCCAACGTCCGCCGCTTTACCCCGGAAGCCGGGCTGCCGACCTTGACGCCCCCGGCCGTCGTCATCGCCTGGCCTTACGACAGCCGCGATTTCATCCCGGCCGCTTTGCCGGAACGGGCGCTGGTTTTTGCCCAAGCCGGCCCGCTGGCCCGCGGCGATTTGGAACCGGAAGCGAACCCACTTTACGCCAAATACGTAGTGTCGTCAGCCTGGCCTGAATCGGCGGCAACGGCCGTTTTCGGCAGCCAACTCATTTTGCTGGACAGCCGGGTTTCGCTGTTGGATGAGCAGACGATGCAGGTGGATTTGGTTTGGGATGCAGCGACGGCCGTCACCCCGCCTCTCACCGCCTTCGTCCACGTGCTGCAAGAGGGCGAAATCGTGGCCCAGAGCGATGCGCCGCCCGGCGGCGGCCAATGGCCGGCAGCCTGGTGGCGGCCCGGTTTACAGCTTCATGACCGGCACATCCTTACCCTGCCTGAACCGTTTGACCCGGCGCGCGGCCGCATCGTCATCGGCTGGTACGACCCGGCCACGCTGATACGTTTGCCGGTGATTGACGCATCAGGAAGGTCGGTGGGGGATGCGTGGGAGATTGAGCCAAGATGAAAAGGAGTCAAAAACTGATCGCATTGGCTTTGGCGATGGCTTTATGGCTGTTGTCACTGGTTTCCGCCGCCGCCCAAGAGCCGCCAACGCCGACGCCCAACACAGAGGGCGAAATCATCGTCACCGTGCAACCGGGGGACACGTTGTGGAGCATCGCCGCCCGCGCCGGGATGCCGTTGGCCGACTTGCTGGCGCTGAACAATCTGGCGGAAGATGCGCTGATTACGCCGGGTCAGTTGCTGGTAGTCGGCCGGGTGACGCTGACGCCGACGCCAACCCCGACATTGCCGGCCACGCCCACGCTGCCGCCGCCTACGCCCACCCACACCCCGCCGCCGCCGCCGCGCACGGCCGTCTGCCTGCTGGCGTTTACCGATTTGAACGTGAACGGCCGTCGTGACGATGGGGAACCGTTGCGTTCGGGTGTAGCTTTCACCGTTTACAACGAGACGGCGGTGGTGGACAATTACACCACCAACAGCATCGCCGAACCGCACTGCCTGGAAAATCTGCCGCCCGGCGCGTACCACATCACCCGCTCGGCAGCGGCCAACGAAACGTTGACGACGGATGGCAATTGGACAATCACGCTGTTGGCGGGCGAGGTGGTGCAGGTGGATTTCGGCAGCTTCGCCGCCGATGACCCGGTGGTGACGCCCACGGCAACGGTTCCGGCCACGGCCGCTCCCGCCAGCGCCGCCGACGACATCGCCCCCGGCGCAGAATCTGCTGTCCGCACTTTCCCCATCGGGTTGATCCTATTGGTACTGATCGGGGCAGGTGTGATATTCTTGGCGGGTTGGCGAAAAAAACACGGCAGTTAAAACAGCGGCTACGTTTGCGAAGTCGGCCTTCGCCGACTGGAACCTAACCGGCGAAGGCCGGTTTTGCAGTTGTTGCCGCGAATTTATTCGCCAAAAAATTTTTAGACCTGTGAGGTTTCTGAAACGATGCGCAAAAAACAGATACTCAAGCTCATTTTAATGCTCTTGCTCCTGGGATTGACCGGGCAGATTGCAGCCACGGCAGTTGACGCCCAAGGCGCTAATCTACTCACCAATCCCAGCTTTGAACAACCTTACCAAAGCGACGGCGCGGCCAATGGCTGGGTGCGCTGGGATCGCGTCAGCGACGCCTCCCAATTCGGTGACTGTGCCAATGGATACCACAAAAGCCCACAGTGGGGGGCGGCCGCCGACTTTGTTTATGATGGCAGCTACTCCCAATACGTGGGCAACAACTGGGACACCTGGTCGGGCGGCGTCTGGCAAAACGTCTCGGTGACGCCGGGAGCCACCTACGAGTTCTCTTTCTTCGCCCGCGGCCGCGGCTCCAACGATCCGGCGCCAGCCCCCTCGGAAACGGGTTTGAACATGAACATTCGCGCCGGCATTGACCCCAACGGCAGCGGCTTATGGCTGGACAGCGATGTGGTGTGGAGCGGTACCGGCTCGCCGCACGATACCTGGCAACAGTTCACCGCGCGCGTCATTGCCACCGGCAATACCATCACCGTGTTCACCTGGGCCGATTGGGGCGTGCCCGGCCCGGGGCAATGCCGCCAATACCTTTCTACTTACTACGACAAAGCGCAGCTGGTGGAGGTAGCCCCGGCCGTGCCGCCCACCAACACCCCGGCGCCGCCGCCACCCATCCCGGCGGCGACGAACACGCCGCTGCCGCCTACCGACACGCCCACCCCGGCGGCGACAGCGACAAATACGCCCGTACCATCACCGACTGCCAGCCCCACGCCCACCGGGGCCACTATCTGCGTCAATGCCTTCGCCGATGAAAATGGGAATGGGGCGCATGACGACAGCGAAGGATACATGGCCGGGGTGACGTTCACCGTTGCCAGCAGCAGCACGATAGCGGGACAGGCGGTTTCCCCAGGCCGCGCCGAACCGGTTTGCTTCCCCGGTTTAACGGCCGGCAGCTACCAGATCGCCCAAATTGTGAGCGGCCGTTTGGAAATGACAACGGCCGCCAATGCCATGCTGGAAATCGAAGAGGGCAAGACGTATGGCGTCGAGTTTGGCAGCCGGGTGCGGACAGAAAACGCCAGCGCGCCGGACGCCATTGCCGACGCCAACACGCCGCCGACGGCCGCCCCTGCCACTGCCCAATCGCCTGCGGATGACAACAGCAATAGCCCCAACCTGCTGGCCGTGAGCGGCATCGGCGCGCTGGTGTTGGGCGTCATTTTGCTCGGCGTGTTGATCTTTGCCCTGCTGCGGCGAGGCTGAATCATGGGGAGACTTGACAAGTTTTCCCAACGGTACTCGCGTAAAACGGATAGCCGATAAAACTTGTCAAGTCTCGTCCGAATAATGAATTGTGAATTGTGAAATCATTTCGTTTTTCGTTTTTCGTTTCTCGTTACAAATTTCTGGCGGCCGCCCTGCTGATTGCGGTAGCGGCCGCTTGGCCGTTATTGGCCGGCGACGGGCTGCTGAACACGCGCGGCGGCGGCGACAGCCCGTTTTTATTGCAGCGGCTGCAACAACTGGAAACGGCCGCGCGCGATGGCCACTTCCCCGCGCGTTGGATGCCGGACGCCAATTACGGCTACGGCTACCCGTTCTTCAACTTTTACGCCCCCCTCTCGATTTATGCGGCGGCCGTCTTTCGCTTCATCGGCTTCAGTTTCGTCAGCGCCATCAAACTGGCCCAGTTGGCCGGATTTCTGACGGCGGCGGCGGGCATGTTCGCCCTGGCCCGGCGCTGGTTCCGGGATGAATGGGCCGCTTTGCTGGCCTCGGCGGCTTACACCCTGGCTCCTTTCCATCTGGTCAACGTCTACGTCCGCGGCGATTCGCTGGCCGAGTTTTGGGCGATGGCGTTTTATCCGTTGGTCATTCTAGCCGCCGATGAACTGGCGGGGAGCCGGGAAGCGGGCAAGCGGGGCAGAAAAATCACCCTGTTGGCCTTGTCCTATGCCGGCTTAATCCTCAGCCACAACATTTCCGCGCTGATTTTTTCGCCATTTTTGCTGCTTTACCTGTTGTTGCAAACGAAAAACGGGGTATGGTCATCGTTTCGGCCACTTTTGACTGGCCGAAAGGATGACTCTCCCCCTAAAAGCGAAAAACAAAAAACGAAAAATCAAACCCGCCATCATTCACAATTCACAATTCACAATTCACAATTCACAATTCATTATTTTCTCCCCTCCCTGGCCGCTATTCTCCTCGCCTTTGCTCTATCCGCCTGGTTCTTCCTCCCCGCTCTCGCCGAAAAATCGCTGGTTCAGCTTGGCCCGGTCACAGAGGGATATTTTTCTTTCAGCCGCCATTTTTTGGGAACGGCCGCCATGCCATTGGCGCAGACCGGCTTCTTTTTCAATTTTGACGTGTCCGCTTTGCAGGCGTTTAGCATGGGATTGGCGCAGACGGTAACGGCCGTCGCCGGACTCGTCGCCCTCCTTTTCCAGCGAAAACGCATCTCCTCAGCCCCCCTGCTGCTCATCACCCTCACCTTTTTCACCGCCACGTTCATGCTCACCCCGCTGTCACGGCCGTTGTGGCAGCGTTTGCCTTTGCTGGAATTCACCCAGTTTCCCTGGCGGTTTTTAAGCGCGCAGGCGTTTGCCGGAGCGATGGCGGTTGGCAGTTTAGGATTGTTTCGTCGGCAAAAATGGATAGTTGCGGCGGTGACGGCCGCGCTGCTCATCACCTCGTTGGGCCAACTGCGCCCCGACTTTCTGCCCCTGAACGACGCCGACGTCACGGCCGAACGGCTGGCGCAGTACGAATGGCTCACCGGCAATATCGGAACTACCGTCAGCGCCGAATACCTGCCCCACACCGTCCAGCCCCGGCCGTACACCAGCGCGTGGCTGAATCGGGGCGAACGGGATGCGGCCGTCGTTTTGTCCGGCGATGCAGCCCAAATCAGCAATACAGAACGAAAAACGGCGCGGCAAACGTGGCAGGTGACGGCCGTCACCCCCGCCACCCTCATTTTGCCCACCCTGTATTGGCCGGGCTGGCGGGCGGAGATAGATGGCGAGCGTGTGGCGATACGGCCGTCGGCGGGCGGCGGCTTGATTGAACTGGACGCGCCGCCGGGCGAACACACCATCCAACTGCGGCTGGCGCGGACGCCGGTACAGTTGGCGGCGGAACTGTTGTCGCTGCTGGCAGCGTTGGCGGCGGCGTGGCTGCTGCGGCCCGCCCGTTGGCCGGATGCGCGGCTGAGCGGCGCGGCGGCGGCCGGTTTGCTGCTTCTCGTCGCTCTGGCCCGTTTGTGGCCGGAACGGCCGTTATCCGACATGCTCACCTGGGATTTGGGGCAGTTGGGCTATTTGCACCACGCGCCACAGGGCGTCCCCTTCAGCGATGGGGCGCAGTTGGCCGCTGTCACGTTCGACCAGTCCGACGTCCGTCCCGGCGATACGCTCGTCGTCGAATTGGATTGGGAGACGCCGCCGCAGCAGCCGGTCACGGTGGCGTTGGCCTCGCCGGCTGCCGTCTGGACGAGTTACCAGCCATCCCCGCCGACGCTGGCCAGCCAGACGCAGACGGCCGCCGCCGCCCAAACTTTTGCGCTGCCCATCCCGGAAAACGCCCCGGCCGGCCTGTTTGCGCCCAGCGTTTCGCTGGCGGACGGCCGCGCCCTGACCCCGTCTGGTCAAACGCGGGGGGCGCTGCTTTTGCCGCCGGTTCGGGTGACGGCCGC
>JAJRVV010000188.1 GCA_024277135.1 Chloroflexota bacterium
ACCAGGCGCAGCCATCAGCGCTGGATGATAGCCCAGAAACCAAAACAGCCCCGCCGCTAAAGCCAATAAACCAACCAGAACCACAATCCATCGTCTCATGCCGTATCCCTCCAGAAAAGAGCTATACCCCCATTTTAGCCTGACGGCCGTCGTTTGCCTGACGGCCGTTCGCCGCCTGCCCTCCAAAACAAAAACGCGGGCCATAGGCCCGCGCTCAATTACCGAAAATAAAGCGGGTTTACAACTGAAATCCATCCCGGAACGGAATCACCTTGTAATCTAAATCCGCCACAAATTTTTCCAACTGATCGCTGAGCGACTCCCAGGTCTCCCCGGTCAGCAACTCTTCCATCGTCTGCCGGTCCCGACAGACAAAGCCGATGAGCCGGTTGGGCGCTTCCCCATAGGCAGTGTGCCACGCCTCGCTCATTTGCAAGCCCATGGATTGCAAAGTAGGGATAAATTGACCCATGACAAACTGATAATACTCTTGCTGGGTCTCCGGTTTCATTTCATAGCTGAGCAACAGCTTGACGGCCGTAATTGTTTCATCCATCATCATCACTCCACACCACAATTATTCCGCAAAACAGATAGGGAACCACTGTTTTTCATCATGCCCTAACCTTTGTTGATGGGCAGCGAAAAAGTGAACGTGCTGCCCTGTCCCAACGCGCTGCTGAACCAGATTTCCCCTGCCTGCGCCTCCACCATTTTCTTCACAATCGAAAGTCCCAGCCCCCAACCTTGCTGCTGGCGCACTTCCTGATCCTCCGCCCGGAAAAACTGGGTGAACAGCTTCGCCTGATCCTCTTCTGAGATGCCCATCCCGTTATCAATCACGGCCACTTCTACAAAATCGTCTTGCTGTCCGGCGCGCACGATGATGGCGCCGCCATCCGGCGTGTATTTGTGGGCGTTGCTCACCAGATTCCCCACCACCTGGCTCACCCGATTGGGATCGGCGTAAATCAAGGGTAGGTCGCCGGGCACATCCAACGTCAACGTTTGTTGACGGCCGGCAATCGCTTCCTGCAAACTGTCCGCCACATCTTCTATGATGCCCTGTAACTCGAACGGCTTCATCTCAAACTTCATCCGACCGCTTTCGATCCGGTTGATGTCCGACAAATCGCTGATTAACGTGTTCATCCGGTTCAGGTTGCGGCGGATGACATCCATAAATTGCTTTTGTTGGTCGGTGAGATCGCCTACCATGCCGCTCGTCATTAAGTCGGTATACCCTTTGATGGAGGTCATGGGCAGCCGCAGTTCGTGAGTGACCACGGAAATAAAATTGCTTTTGGCCTGATTGGCGGCGGCAATGTCCTCGTAGAGACGGGCATTTTTGATGGCCACGGCCGCTCTGTCCGCCAACCGTTCCACAAATGCCATATCCTCCTCATCCAACGCGCCCGGATCATGGCTTTCCAGCGTAATCAGCCCGATGATTTCATCGCCGTCGCGCCGGATGGGAACCGCTTGTTGGGCATAGGCGGGCGTGCCGTCAATGGATTGTTCCGGGGTGACGTTATGGGTGAAGACGGGGCGGCCGTTCGTCAGAACCTGCGCCAAAACGGGATGAGAGGTGGGCACCAAGCGCTCCCCGCCATCCTGCTGATCGCCGCTGTGTACCAACAGCCGCAGCGCCGGTTTCGTTTCATCCTCATCCAAAAATTCCAACAGCCCAATCGAGCCGCCGTCCGCCTTCGTCAGCGAGATGGCCCAATCCAGCGCCAGGCTCAACACCCGGTTCAAATCCAGCGACTTGTTCAACTGCTGGTCAATCCGCTGGAAAACGGAAAGCTCCTCCACCGTCCGCGCCAGCGCCTGATCCGTTTGCGTGAACAGCCGCGCATTTTCGATGGCGATGGCGGCTTGATTGGCAAAGGTCAGCAGCAGTTCCAAATCGGCCGCTTCAAAAACGCTGGTGAACAGTCGATTATCCACGTACACCGCGCCCAGCATCCGCCCCCGCGCTTTCAGCGGCGCGCACATGATGGAGCGCAGTTGGTAGCCGACCACGCTTTGCTGGCTGGCAAACCGCTCATCTTCCTGGGCGTTGTTGGTGACGATGCCCTGGCCGGTAGCGACCGCCCGCTCCACCACTGTCCGGCTGATTTGCATGGCGTGGCTCTCGATTTTCTCTTTGTCTACGTTCCGCGCCGCCTGCAGCCGCAGTTGGCCGCTGACTTCGTCGTAGAGCATCAAAAAGCCGCGCTCAGCGCCGGTGAGTTGGATAATGGCGTCCATGACCTGGTTAAGCACTTCTGTCAGATCGAGGGAGCTGCCCAGTTGGGAGCTGACTTCGTACAGGGCGGCTAACCGGGCCTGTTGGATGTTTGTGATTACGGATTCACTCATAATTGGTTATTTTGATAAGCGTGGCAAAGTTGGCGCAGGACGCAAATTTCGCATTTTGGCTTCCGCGCCCGGCATACTTCACGGCCGTGTCGGATCAAGTTCAGATGCAATGGATAAAAGGTCTCCGCCGCCCCCATATTTTGCAGGATACTATGCGCTTTGTCAGCCGTTACTTTTGGCCCAATCAGCCCCAGCCGCTTGCTGATGCGGTGTACATGCGTGTCCACCGGGAAGGCGGGCCGGTTGAAAGCGAAGAGGAGGATGATGGCGGCCGTTTTGGGGCCAACCCCCTTGAGACTGGTCAACCAGCCGGCGGCTTCCGCCAGCGGCATGTCAGCCAAAAAGTCGAGGCTGATTTGACCCCGCTCCTGTTGGATGCGCCGCAAAGCGGCCTGGATGCGCGGCCCTTTCTGGTTCGCCAATCCCGCCGGACGAATGGCGGCGATCACCTGGTCTGTGGGCGCGTTCATCACGCTTTCCCAATCTGGGAACCTGGCTCTGAGGGCGTTGAAGCCGATGTCCCGGTTGCCGTCTGAGGTGGATTGGGAGAGGATGGTGCAGACGAGTTCGTCTACCGGGGGCAAATGCTGCCGCCATTGAGGTTCACCGTATGCTGACAGCAAGGCTTCATGGACTTGCTGGTATTTCGTGACTGCTTCCATGCCCGTTATTGTAATCATATTCCCCATTTCGGCACGCATAATTTCCGTGAAAGAAGTATAATGAACCAGAAGTACCATGACACCATTATCCCGTAACCAATTCCTAAAAACGATGGCCGCTGTCGTTGTCCCCCACCTGCCGCCGAACCTGCAAAACATCCAGGTGCGCCAACCCTGGCGCTGGTTGGTGCAGTTCCATTATGGCGAGCCTCGCCTCCATTACGAAATTGCGCCGGTGGCCGGGCGGCGGGGTTGGGAGGTGGGTTTTCATTGCGAAGCGCGGGACAAGCGTCTCAACCGCGTTTTGTTGGACGGGTTCCGCCGCCATCTGTTTGAGATCAAAGATGCGTTGGGGGAAAGCATCGAAGCGGAGATGTGGGATCGGGGTTGGACGAAGATTTATGAGGTTGTGCCAGATCAACCGACGACGGCCGACTTCCAGGCCCAAATCGGCCGCCGGTTGGCAGACATCATCATCTGCCTGCACCCAATTTATGTAAACTTGCGCAACGGCGTCGCCCAAATTCACCAGTAATTCAACCAAGTTGTGACCTGGTTGGCAGATGGTTGTCCTACAATAAGCGCAGGGTGACGGCCATTCTCCCATTGGCGAAGGAGACCTCACCGGCTACGCTGACCACCATGAATAAAAATGGCGTTGGCCGCTGGGCGATTTGCCAAATCGCCCTACACTTTCGAAGGAAAAAACATGAAAATCGCTCCATTCACCATCGAACAATTTTTTGCTGAGTATGAATTCACCACGCCGCATCTGCTGTGCGCTTCTGATTGCGAGACGATGACAGTGGCGGAGTTGATGGCGATGGCCGACGCCAGCCTGTCTGATTTGGGGGATTTGCGGTTGAGCTATACCGAATCACAAGGCGACCCGGCTTTGCGCACGGCCGTTGCCCAACAATACCCCGGCATCCATCCCAACCACATCGTCATCCTTACCGCGCCAGAAGAAGGCATTTATACCGCTATGCGCACCCTGTTGGAACCGGGCGATCACGTCGTCGTCCTCACCCCCGCCTACGACTCTCTGCTCAACCTGGCCCAACACATCACCGGCAACGTCAGCCAATGGCAGATTCAGCCCACCCCAACCGGATGGCAAATTGATTTAGACGCCCTGGCTGATCTGGTCACAGCCCAAACCCGGCTCATAATCGTCAATTTCCCCCACAACCCCACCGGATTTTTGCCGACCAAAAGCGAATTTGATGCGGTGGTGGACATCGCCCGCCAGCACAATGCCTGGCTTTTTTGTGATGAGATGTACCGGGGGTTGGAATTGAACGGCCGTGCCCCGTTGCCATCAGTAGCCACGTTGTACCAGCGGGCCATCGTCCTGTCCGGCCTATCCAAAGTGCATGGACTGCCCGGCCTGCGCTCCGGCTGGCTGATCATTCAGGATGAAAGGGTGCGGGACGCGCTCATCAATTGGAAGCATTACACCAGCATCTGTCCGCCGGCCCCCAGCGAGTTCCTGGCTAAAATCGCGCTCAGCGTCCGCCAGCAGTTGGCTGACCGAAACCGGGCCATCATCGAGAAAAACCTGACGGCCGCGCGCGCCTTCTTTGCTCGTTGGCCCGATTTGTTTGAGTGGCGGCCGCCGCTGGCTGGCTCGGTAGCGTTGGCGGGGCTGAACCAACCATCAGCTGCTGCATATTGCCATTGGCTGGCCGCAGAAGCGGGCGTGCTGCTCTTGCCCAGCGCTTGCCTGGGATATGGCGACGCTCATGTACGGCTGGGATTGGGCCGGGCTGATTTCGGCAAAAATCTGTCGGTATATGAGCGATTTTTGCAAAAGTAGTCTGGTTTGTGATGTAGCGCATCATAAATTTGTGCCCGACGACCGTAACTATGGTACTCTTGCATGGATCGAGAGGGGGACAAAAGTGCTTTCATCGTAACAAAGCGAGGGAAAAGTGAAAACATTTAAGAATGTGGCGGCGCTTCGTGCCTGGCTGGTTGCCCGTCACATTGACACATCGCTTTGGGGTACGGGACAAGCCAAACAAGTGCATGATTTGTGGCGTGAACTGCAAAAACAAGAATCCGTTTTGCAAGATGCGCCACTGTTGCGTCTGGTTGAAGTGGTGCAAGCGATCGTTCGTCAAAACAACCGGTATTTGGTAGAAGCGGCGCAAGAGTTTGGTAACGGCCGTACCCGCGAGCGTAATCAGCCTCCTGCCGAAAAAATGAAAGCGGGCGAAAGCTTTACCCATGCGGCCTCTCGTTGCCTTCTAGAAGAACTCGGCGTTTCCCAGGATGCCATCACCTTATTTCCTGACACCTATCGCTTTGTCCAATATGAAACAGACGCCCAATCCTACCCCGGACTGCGTACCCGCTACACTTTCCATATCATTGAAGCCGAAATTACCGGCCTGCCCCAAGAAGATTTCTGGCAAGAAAATCAATCTTTTACCGATGGCGACCCCGTTCGCCGCCACTTCTGGGCTTGGCGTGACGGGCCAGTTCCCTTCTTCGACAGATTCCAAAACGACGCCTGATCGTTCACCCTCCCGGAGGCTAAGATGGGCTGAATTCCAGCTAACTCGTGAGCCTCCGGGAGGATTTGTCGGAGGGGAATGAACGATTACAACGATGACTGATCCCATCCAAGTGCAACACCCAATTTGACAGGGCGATTGCATACTCCCTTTTTGCAACGAATTAACACGAATTTGCGCGAATTTTGAAGATGATTCGTGTTAATTCGTGAAAATTCGTTGCAAATAAAACGATTTTTATTGAGTATGCAATCGCCCTACCCAATTTGAATTCTTCTGGGGCCTTTGGGAAAATAGAGGGTATACCAACCTTTTAATGGACTAAAGGAGAAAACATGGAACGCCGCCAGTTAGTTCAATACCTCGACACCTATTTACGCATTGCTGAAATCAATGATTATGGCCCGCAGGGGCTGCAAGTGGAAGCAGAAAACGGGCGCATTCAACGGGTGGCGCTGGCAGTGGACACCGCGCCGCCCGTCATTCAGGCTGCCGCTGCCTGGGGCGCCGATATGCTGCTGGTGCATCACGGCGTTTTGTGGCGCAGCGTGGAGCGCATCGCCGGGCCGTTGGGGGAACGGGTGCGGGGGCTGTTGGCGCATGGCATCAATCTGTATGCCGCCCATCTGCCGCTGGACGCACACCCAGAGGTGGGCAACAATGCGGTGTTGGCGCAGATGTTTGGCGTGTCAGTCACACGCTGGTGGTGTGAGGAGAAGGGAGCGGCGTTGGCGGCGTTGGGCCAGTTGGCGGCTCCCCGGCCGGTGGCGGCGTTGGCGGAAGAGGTGGGGCGTAAGTTGAACGGCCGTACCCGCCTGCTGCCTCATGGCCCAGAAAAAGCCCACACCATCGCCATCTTGTCCGGCTTTGGCGCCGACTACATCGGCCAGGCCAAAGCGTTGGGCGCGGACACCTTCATCACTGGCGAAACCTCCCACGCCAACTACTGGGCGGCGGCCGATTATGGGCTAAACTTGATCTACGCCGGGCATTATGCTACGGAGACGGTGGGCGTGCAGGCGCTGGGCCGTCACCTGGCGGACAAATTTGGCCTGGAAGTGAAGTTTTTTGATTTTCCCACTGAGATGTAGGCAGGAGGTTGGAGCAAGAGCGAGAGTTAGAAGTGTGGCATTTTTCTACCTTCTGCCTTCCAGCACAAGGAGACCATTGATGAGTTCTAAAACTGCCTGGATTGACCAGGAAATCGCCGGTCTGAAGCAGGCCGGGTTGTTTAATGTGATACGCACCATTGATTCGCCGATGGATGCCTGGGTGGAGATTGACGGCCGGCAGCGGCTTAATTTCTGCGCCAACAACTACCTGGGTTTGGCCAACCATCCCCGGCTGAAAGCGGCGGCGCAAAAAGCGATTGATGCGTTTGGCGTGGGGCCGGGGGCGGTGCGCACCATCGCCGGCACCATGGGGCCACACATTGAACTGGAAAAGCGGCTGGCCCAATTCAAAAAAGCGGAGGCGTGCATCACCTTCCAGAGCGGCTTTACCGCCAACCTGGCAACGATTCCGGCGCTGGTGGGCAAAGGGGATGTGATTTTCTCCGACGAGCTGAACCACGCCAGCATCATTGATGGCTGCCGCCTGAGCCGCGCCCAAGTGGTGCGCTATGCCCATACTGACGTGGATGATTTGCGCCGCCAGATTGAAGCGACCACGGCGTACGGCCGTCGGCTCATCATCACCGACGGCGTGTTCAGCATGGATGGCGACATCGCCCCGCTGGACAAGATTTGCGCGGTGGCTGAGGAGTACGACATCTTGTTGATGGTGGACGACGCCCACGGCGAAGGGGTGTTGGGCGAGGGTGGTCGCGGCATTGTGGATCATTTTGGGCTACACGGCCGTGTGGATGTGGAAGTTGGCACCCTGAGCAAAGCGTTTGGCGTGGTTGGCGGCCTGGTGGCCGGTAAACAATCCATCGTTGACTGGCTGCGGCAGCGGGGACGGCCGTTCCTCTTTTCCAGCGCCATGACCATCCCCGACGTAGCCGCCTGCATTGAATCCGTCAACATGCTCGACGAATCCACCGAGTTGGTCGAGCGGTTGTGGGCTAATGCCGCCTTGTTCAAAAAAGAGATGAAAACGATGGGCTTCGACACCGGCCAAACCGCGACCCCCATCGTGCCGGTGATGTTGGGCGAAGCGCCGTTGGCCCAGCAGTTCAGCCGCCGCCTGTTTGAAGAGGGCGTCTTCGCCATGTCCATCGGCTACCCCACTGTGCCTCGCGGCAAAGCCAGGATTCGGGTGATGAACTCCGCCGCCCACAGCCAGGCTGATTTGGAAACGGCCCTGGATGCGTTTGCCCGCGTCGGCAAGGAATTGGGCGTCATTACCTGACCGGCAAAAATCACAGAAGCAAAAAAAGCCGCTCAGGATAACCCTGAGCGGCTTTTTCACTCGTTTACGAAAAGGTCATGAGTTTAATTGGTCGGTCAAAGCCGTCAAAAAAGTTGCGCGCAGTACATCACTCATCAGCAGCTTTTGGAAAAAGGAGGGAAAGCGGGCGCCAATATCCAGCCCGTTCAACACGCCATCAATGACCACCGGCAGCCAGCGGGTATCGGCGTCTGTCACCGGGGCTGAATTCCACCGGGAGGCTGGCAGCAGATCCAAAAACTTATCGCCGGCTTCGGGCCAGACGCCTAAATTTTGCAGTTGTTCACGCAAGACAGTCAGATCAGTTTGACCCTGGTGCAAGTTGAACGTTTGGTGATCGTATCGGGCGGTGTTGAGTCCAGACTCCATATTGAAATATAGGGTGTTGGTGACAACGCGCTTACCGTTATCAGCCTGCTACTGCGCTTGCGTTTGTTTTCAGCGGCTCCGCTAAGCAATATGATAACAAACCAAGACGATTAGGCAGATAGGAATCTTGGACTATCCCGCCAAAAGAAGGCAAGGGAATGAAGGCGGCAATTAAATGGTGAATCCTTGTCCCAGTTCGGGCACATTGACGTTTTGCAGACCTTGTTCACCCCGCAGGCCATCAGCAAAAGCGAAGGCGGATTCCGGTTCGCCATGGACGATGAATGTGTGCGACGGCCGTTTCTTGAAATGGCCCACCCACGCCAACAGTTCCGGTCGATCTGCATGGGCGCTAAAGCCGTGGATGCTGGCCACTTCCGCCTTGAGCCGATGTTCCTCGCCTAAAATCCTGAGCTTGGGCTGCTTTTCCACAATGCGTCGGCCCAGCGTATCCGGCGCTTGCCAGCCCACGATGAGAATGGTGTTGCGCGGGTCTTCCACATTGTTCTTCAGATGGTGCAAAATCCGGCCCGCTTCCGCCATGCCGCTGGCGCTGATGATGACGGCCGGTTGCCGCAGATGGTTGAGTTCCTTCGATTGCACCGTCGCCCGCGTGTAGTGCATCATATCAAAGCCAAAGGGATCGCTGTGCCGGTCTGCCAGCATGAAATCCTCAATTTCCTGGTCATACGCTTCCGGGTGCAGCCGGTAGATGCCGGTGGCGTCAATCGCCAGCGGACTGTCCACGTACACCGGCAGATCGGGTGAAATATCGCCGGACTCGACCAGTTGATGCAGCCGGTAAACCAATTCTTGGGTGCGTCCCACGGCAAAGGCAGGCACAATCACTTTGCCGCCGCGCTTACACGTTTTGTTGATGATCGTCTCTAGTTTTTTGCTGGCTTCGTCCAGGGGGGCGTGGACTCTGTTGCCGTAGGTGCTTTCCACGATGAGGACATCGGCTTCGTCTATGAAGGTGGGGTCGCGCAAGATGGGGCGGTCGGGGCGGCCCAAATCACCGCTGAAGACGAGACGCACCTGCCGGTTTTGTTCTTTGTCCTCAATATCCAGGGCCACAATGGCGGAGCCGAGAATGTGGCCGGCGTCGTAGAAGGCGAGCTGCACGCCGTCCATGATTTGATACGGCCGTTCATACCCCAACCCGATGAAGTAACGCAAACTGTTCACCGCATCGGCCAGAGTGTAAATCGGTTCTAGCGGCGGCTGCCCTTTGCGGGCGCGTTTTTTGTTCAAATACTCGATGTCATACCGCTGGATTTTGGCGCTGTCGCGCAGCATGATGGCGCATAAATCCCGCGTGGCGTAGGTGCAGATGATGTCGCCGCTGAAGCCGCTTTTTACCAGGTTGGGGATGTTGCCGCTGTGGTCAATGTGGGCGTGGGAGAGAACCAGCGCATCAATCTCGGCCGCGTCGAAGGGCAGGTTTTGGTTGCGGGCATACGTTTTTTTGCGCGATCCCTGGTAGAGGCCGCAGTCCAGCAAAATTTTACGGCCGTTGATAGTCAAAAGGTGTTGGGAACCGGTGACGGTTCGGGCTGCGCCATGAAACTCAATTTGCATGGGGTTCTCCTATTTCAAAACTTCGCAGGTCTATTTTCGCTGACGTCTGGCGCTTTTGTCTAGCGCCTGCAAAATCTCCTGACCGTAACGCGCCCGCCGCCAATCGCCCAGGCAGTTGAGCCGGGCCAGATCGTCCAGCGTATGCGGATCAGATTCGGCGATGGCCCAGAGCGCATCCCGGCTGATGATCACGTCCGACTCAACCCCCCGTTTTTGCGCCTGGTTTTTGCGCCAGGAATGGAGACGTTCATACCGGTTCAAGACAGCATCGGACGGCCGTCTTCCTTGTCGGCGGCGTTTCGGCGGCGGTAGATTCCTGCTTTTTTCAATGATACGCAACAGTTGGTAGCCATACCGGCGCACCTGACCAGACGACATGCCATAAATCTGGCGCAGTTCCGTCATGTTTCTGGGCGCGTTTGTCGCCAGATCGATCAGGGTGCGGTTGCTCAACACCTTGAACAATGGTTTGTTCCGTTCCGCCGCCTCTTCATTGCGGTAGATGTTGAGCGCCTTGAGAATAGCCCGGCCCCGGCCGTCCAGGTTGCGCACACCGGAGATGCTCCAAAAATCATCAGGATCAAAGTATTGGTAATTGGCGGAAACGCGCGTTTGCTCCGCAAAAATTTCTTGGGCTTCTTCTGTGCAGCCCGCCTTTTCCAATTCTTGGGACAGGTCATCCCGCAGTCGGAGCAGGTAATGGGTGTCCAGTTGGGCATAGCGGCGTTGTTCGGGGGATAACGGCCGTCGGCGCCAGTTTGATTTTTGGTAATGTTTGTCCAGCTTAATTTGGTAAAAGGCGCCCAGCAAACTGGCCAGACCAAATCGTTGATAGCCCAAAATGCGGGCGGCCCACATCGTGTCAAACAAATTGTGCAACTGCCAGCCATACTGTCGTTTAAGCAGCATCAAATCATATTCCGCCGCGTGGAACACCTTTTCCACCGCCGGATCGCCCACCAATTCGCCCAAGCCGGCCAAATCAATTGGGCTGAGCGGATCGATGAGGAAATCCTGGTCGGAGATGGAGATTTGAATCAGGCACACCTGTTCCCGGTAAGCGTGCATACTGTTCGCTTCCAGATCAATTGCCAGCCGGGGTTGGCCGCGAAGCTGTTCCAGACAGGCTTGCCAGTCGTGCGGGGAAGTGATGAATTGATGGGGGGGTAATTTCACCGAGGCGCTCCGTTGCCGTGTTTTCTTGAGCGTGTGCAGGCAAACGGGGAAAATGCTTCGGCGCCTGCGAGAATGATTCTACAATACATGCCACTGCTTATTATACCACCCGGGGCAAGGGGTAAGTTTACAGGTTGCACACCTGCATACCTTCTACTGCAAAATATACCATTGCCAGAACCGCTGCACGCCCTCCCGCACCGAAACTTTGGGATCATAGCCCAGCAAGCGGCGGGCTTTGCTGATGTCGGCTTCGTTGCGCACAAAGTCGGCCGCCAGCCGGGGCGTGGGGACGACGTTGGCTTTTTGTCCGGCCAATTCCTCGATCATGCCTACAAAGTCCTTGAGCAGCGTCGGTTCTCCCCGCCCCAGGTTGATGATTTCGTACCCTAACGGCCGATCAATCGCCGCCGCCACCCCATCGGTAATATCATCCACAAAAGTCCAATCCCGGTACATCATGCCGTTGTCATAGAGCGGGATTTGCAGACCTTTGGTGACGCTGTCCGCCAGCAGATACGCCATCATATCAGGACGGCCGTTCGGCCCATACACCGTAAAAAAGCGAATCGCCGTGAAATTCAGGCCAAACAAGTGGTGGTAGCTGTACCCCAAAATCTCGGCGGCCCGCTTGGCGGCAGCGTATGGCTGCAACGGTCGGTCGCACGAATCTGTCTCCACAAACGGGATTTGGGTGGTGTTGCCATACACCGACGAAGTAGAGGCAAAGACGAAGTTACCCACGCTCTCTGCCGCCCGCGCCGCATCCATCAAATGCTGGGTTCCGTTCAAATCCACTTCCACATACAGGTCGGGATGGGTGATGGCGTTGCGCACGCCGGCCATGGCTGCCAGATGCGCCACCGCCGCAAACTGCTCCTGGGCGAAGATGTCGAACATGCGCTGCCGGTCGCGGATGTCGGCCTCGATCATTTTAAAATTGGGGTATTGGTTCAAGCGGGCTTCGTTGGCCCGTTTTCTGGCCGGGTCGTAATAATCGTTGAAGTTGTCCAGCCCCACCACTTCATCGCCGCGCCGGGCCAGTTTTTCCGCCAGATGGCTGGCGATGAATCCGGCGGCGCCGGTGACTAGAATTTTCATATGCGCCTCGTTACTTTTCTGCGGGCCGTAAATCCAGCGTCATCAACTGTAACTCACGACGGCCGTTCCACTCATTCACGTTAATCGTATACACAATATCCAGCAATTGGGGCATGGCGCTGGCCCATTCCCCCTGCCGGAAAGCAATTGCCGGCAACACCTTGTGGCTGGAGCCGCCTCCATTCGTCAGCCGCATCTGCAAATGCGCCTTGTCCTGCCCCACCGCCCGATGGCTGATCACCTCCACCCCCCGGCTCATAAACACCGGCGTAGCGTTGGCGTATCCGGTTGGTTCCAGTTCCGTCAGCGTATCAAACAACGCCCAATCCACATCCGCCAGATAAATTTCCTTGTCCACGCTGATGGTCGGCGTCAATTCCAGCCCCTCTAATTTGGCGCGGGCGATTTCGGTGATGCGCCGCTCAAATTCCGGCAAATTCTGGTTGGCAATGGTGAACCCGGCCGCCTGGGCGTGACCGCCATGCCGCGTCAGCAAATCCGCCACGTCGTCCAACGCTTCGGTGATGTGAAATTCGGGGATGGAGCGGCAGGAAGCGCAGCTTTCTGTTTCCCCTCTCTCCAGCACAATCGCCGGCCGGTAATACTTGTCGGCCAACCGGCTGGCGACCAATCCCACCACGCCTGACAAAAAGCCTTCGTCGGCGGCGATGAGGATGGGGTTGTCTGGCTCCACCAATGTTTCCGCTTTTTTGCCCAATTCGGCCGTATATCGCTGCCGCAGTTTGTTTAACTCGTGCAGCTTGGCGGCCAGTTGGTTCGCTTGCTGGGCGTTGTTGGCCGCCAACAGTTTGGCGGCGGCATAGGCGTGATCAATGCGGCCGGCGGCGTTGATGCGCGGCCCCAGGCCAAAACCGATGGATTCGGCCGTCATATGGCCCGGTTTCAGGCCGGATACGCGGGCCAGCGCGGCAATGCCCGGCCGTTCTGCCCGGTTGAGGACGGCTAACCCTTGCCGCACCAATTGCCGGTTTTCGCCTAACAGGGGGGCCAGGTCGGCCACGGTGCCGATGGCGACCAGGTCGAGCAGGCTGGTTTCGTCGAAGGCGGCGCGATCCGGCAATGCCTGGCGTAACGCCTGCGCAACTTTGAAGGCGATGCCGACGCCGGCCAACATGCGCTCCGGGTAGGCGGAGTCGGGGTGTTTGGGATTGATGACGGCCGCAGCCGGGGGCAGTTCCGGTCCCAGGCTGTGGTGGTCGGTGATGATCATGTCCACGCCGATGTCGTTGGCGTGGGACACCTCGGCCACCGAGCGGATGCCGCAATCCACGCTGATGATCAGCCCGGCGTTTCGCTCCCGCCTCAACCAATCAATCGCCGCCAGGTTCAGGCCATATCCCTCATCTACCCGATCCGGGATGTAGGGCTGCACCTGCTGCCGTTCCAGGCCCAGCCCGCGCAGGGCTTCGGTCAGGAGTACGGTGGCGGTGACGCCGTCGGCGTCAAAATCGCCGTAGACGATGATGGTCTCTTCGTTTTGGATGGCTTGTTCGATGCGGGAGACGGCCGTTTCCATGCCGGACAATAAAAACGGGTCGGCGCTGGCCAGGTAACGGCCGTCCAAAAACGCCTGCACCTGGCCCGGTTCCACGATGCCCCGGTTGTACAGCAGTTGCAGCAAGACCGGGTGGATGTGGCTTAAACTCTGCTCAATTTCAGGGGGGACGGGCGGGGCGATTTGCCACTTTTTGGGATGGATGTTTGCCGGACGTTTCATAAGAGCAAATGGTAGCACGCTTCCCCAACCTTGTAAAAATTTACCCGGGTTTCCAATGCGGGTATACTCAGGCGCTATGGATCGGCCCTTTCATGAGCAAATTCAATGGTTGCGGGTCAACGGGTCACTTTCGGGACTCTTTGCTTACCTTGGGCAGTGGGCGTTGCTGATCGTCCGCACCGTTCAGGCTGCTTTTTCACCAGACATGGCTCAGGCGGCGGCGGCCATCAGCTATTTCACGCTGTTTTCGCTGTTTCCGCTGACGCTGCTGACGGCGGCGGTGGCTAGTCTCTGGTTGGACCCGATGATGGCCGAAAGCGAGATCGTCACCCAGTTGGAGTTTGTAGCGCCGGCGCTGGGCGATCTGCTGGGAGCCAATATCCAGCGGATCGTGCATGCGCGCGGCCCGGTGACGGGGCTGGCGACGTTGACATTGCTCTGGTCGGCGTCCAACATTTTCAATGTCATCACGCGGGTGATGGATGGCATCTGGCAGGTGAGTAAGAGCCGCTCGGCCTGGCGGCATCGGGGCATTGCTATTTTGTCGGCATTGCTCATCAGCGGGTTGCTGCTGGCGGCGCTGTTTGCTCAGGGTACGATTTTGACGATTGCCAACTCGCTTTTTCCGACGGAGATGGAACCGTTACGGCCGTATACCAATCAATTCTGGTCGGCGGCCGCCAACGTTTTTTTATTCAGCGCCCTTTACTACGCCTTGCCCCACATCAGCTTGCGCTGGCGGGATGTGCTGCCGGGGGCCGTTGTGGCCGGTTTTGCCTGGGAAGTGGCGAAACGTGGCTTTTTGGCGTTTATCACCAGCTATCTCTCCCGCTCCAACCTGGTATACGGTTCGGTGGCTACCATCACCGCGTTTTTGACCTGGGCCTATTTTAGCAGCCTAATTTTCATCTTCGGCGCGCTGTTTAACGTGGCCTACGCCCGGCGGAGCCGCCACTTGTTTAAGCGGCCGCTTGGCTAAAATCCAGGGAAGGACAAAGGTGAAGGGGACGCCGATGAGGTGGGCGGGAAGATGGTCGCCAGCCAGCAGATAGACGCGCACATGCCCATAAATCACCACCGATAACTGTGAGGCGAGCAGGAACCAGAGGCCGGCGCGGCGACGGTAATCGCTTTGTTTGCCCAGCAGCAGCCAGGCGAAGGGCCAGACGGCGTACCAGATGCGGAAATTGAGGGCTTGCCACACGTAGACGAAGAAAATATCGGCGATGCCGGACGGCGGGGAACGGCCGCGCCCTCCTCGCCACAACAGCCACAATCCCGCCAATCCCAAAAAAGCGAGTCCAACCTGCCCTGCCAGCGACAAAGACCATGCCGTATCCAGCCGGATGGCGGACAACAGCGCCAACGCGCCCACAGAAAAGCTGGCGCCGCCGCCCGCTTCGCGCAGCAGCCGCTGAGTCAGGTCGAGCGGAGAGCTAAAGGGGAAAAAGGTCAGCAACGCCGCCGCCATCACGCCCGCGCCGCTCAATCCGACGAATCGCGCTTTGGCTTGAAGGTCAGGCTGACGCCGCCAGCCGGCCAACGCCAGAAAGGGCAGCGCCAACAGGCCGATTGGTTTGGTTAATGCGCCTATCGCCGCTACAACCAGTCCGGTAGACGGCCGCCCCCGTTGCAAAACCAACCAGCCAGCCGCCAGCCAGACGATCATCCACACGTCGTTGTGAGCGTCCATGACAAAGGTGAGCAACAGCGCCGGATTCCACGCCCAAAGCAGGGTGAGGCTGCTCCGTTCCGCCGGTTCCCGGTCGGCTAACGCCAGCCACAGCAGCACGGCTGTCAGCAAATGTCCGGCTAAGCCAATGAGTTTGAGTGAGAGCAGCCCGGCCAGTAGATTGTTTCCCGTGACGGCCGTCACCCCTGCATCCACCAGTTCCCACACCGGGCCGTATGGCGACGTTTCCCCGGCCCATTCTCCCGCCAGCGGGGCAAAGGGATCGTCAGGAAAAGCGTCGGGCGGGGTGGCAAAGGGGTTTTCGCCGTAGACGCTCATCACCCGGCCGCGAATGAGGTAACGGTATACGTCGGTGGCGTTGGCCGGAAATGTCCACAGCAGCGGCAGCGCGAACAGGATCGTCATCGCCAAAATCTGCCGCAGGGAAAACGGCCGTGCCTGCCGCCACACCCAAATCATCAGCCCAAACAAGCTGATGAGCAGCGCGGCGTATGCCAAACCGGCCCACAACGATGGCGTGAAATCGCGCGCATCGGCCAGCGGCGCTTGTTGGTAAGCGGGAACCAGGGGGAACCAGAAGCGCAACCCCCAATAGCCGAGCAGGCTCAGAACAAAGAATGCGCTCAGTTGGGCGCGTGGGCGAGTGAGTGTGGGAGGAAATGAAAGGGAGGTCACTTAGCGGCGGGTCGTTTTTGGCGACGGCCGTGTTTAGCCAATGGCACCACCAGCGTCACCGTGGTGCCCCGGCCCGGCATGGATTCCAGGCGCAGCGAGCCGTCAATCCGCTCTGATCTTTCGCGCATGTTGACCATGCCCAGGCTGCCGCGCGAACTATAATCCCGGTTCACTTCCGAGGTGTCGAAGCCGACGCCATCATCGCGCACTTGGGCCACAAACAGCTTTTCTTCTTGCCAGAACCGGACTTCGATCAGGTTGGCTTTGGCGTATTTGCGGGCGTTTCCCAGCGCTTCTTCCACGATGGAGAAGACGACGGATTGGGCGTTGTCGTCGAGCAAATCGCCGTTTTCACCGCCGACCAGCCGTAAATTCAACCCGTCTGATTCCCGAATGCGCTTCATCACCGTTTCGATGGCGGCGGCTAACCCTTGCGTTTCCAAGACTAACGGCCGTAGCGTGAATAACATGCCGCGAACGTCCTTCGAGGTCTTCTTGGCCATGTCCTCCACTTTTTGCAGCTCCGCCAGCGCTTTTTTGGGGTCGCGCACCAGCAGTGAGCGGATGAAGTTGATGCGCATGGCGATGGCGGCGATGGTTTGGGTGGGGCCGTCGTGCAGATCGCGGGCCAGCTCTTTTCGCGCCGCCTCGTCAGCTTCAATCATGCGCTGCTTTTCCGCTTCCAGGTTTTGGTATAGCTGGGCGTTTTGCAGCGAAATGACGGCTTGATCGGCGACGGCGTTGAACAGATCGAAATGGTCTTCGGTGAATTTGACCGGTTTGCTGGAGCCGATGACCATCGCCCCAAAAATCTGGAATCCGGTACGCAGCGGAATGCAGATGGCGGTGACGGCGTTTTGGAAGGCGACGTAAGTGCGTAATTCCGGGTCTTGTTTGGGGGCGGCAGAGATGACGGGTTCGGCTTTGGCGAAGGAGTCGCCGATGATGCCGCGCTGGCCGGGGATGGTGCGTTCGGCGTCGTTGCCGATGAAGCGGCGGGTGGCTAACGGCCGTAACACGGCGCCATCGAACAAGAAAACCGCGCCGGTCAGCGCCTGCCGGGGAATGCCCATCTCCTGCAAGGCCAGGCTGCACACATCCAGCGCTTCTTCCACCACCCGCTCAAAACTGAGCGTGGCCCGCATGAGGGAGGCCATCTCCCGCAACGATTGCAGACGATGGTTGATGGTTTGCAGGCGCAGCAGTTCGCTGTCGAAGGCTTGCGCCGCTTTTTTGCTGGCAGCGTTGGCGACGCCGTTGATGATCGCTATCAGGATGACGGCCGTCAACACAAAGATGAGCGACGCCACCCCCAATTCCGGCAGCCAGGCGCTGAGCGGGTCGCCGATGACCAGGAACATGATCAGATAAAAAGCGCCCGCCTGGAGCAAAAACAAGAAAATCAACAAGCCCGGCAACAACCAATTGAGCTTGCCCATCTCTTTTTTTATGGTTTTTGACACGTTTCTTGGCATAAGGCTTCGGTGGTAATTCCGTGTCAGTTCTTTGACAAAATAAGCTTAACAGAGCTGCAATCTGATATGAATTTCACGGTTTGCACGAATCAAGCGCTTGTGTTTCGCGTGATTTATGTACTTCATGGTGAAAATCGCGCCCCGCTTAAGTTGGTAGTTTACCTTTTGATTATACAACATGCCGCCATTTTGGGGATAGGAATGTAGTTTGAGTTTGGCAGCCAATAATTCTATCTGGCGTGACATCAAGGATCACAGGCTGAATTCTTTCTCATTTGGTCTAACCGGGAAAGGAAATCTGATATAATCCCCTATTGCCGTGTGATATCGTCAACCACCGCCATTGATGCAAACATATGGGACACTGAAGAGAATGAGTAAACAGGAATTTCGCCTGGAAAATGAGTATCCCTATAATCGCCAGGGGCCGGCGCGCTGGGTTTGGTCTCACTTGTGGCGCTATCCTTTCCTACCGCTGTTGGTGACGGTGACGGCCGTCATCAATAACTTCGCCTACGGTTTCATCCAGGTCTTCATCGGCCGCGCCTTCGACCTTATTTTGTCGGCCGATTGGGAGACCCGCGCCTTGCTGCTGCTGGCTGCCAGCGCGTTTGGCGCGGCGACCACCCAGGGAATGGTCGGTTTAGTTCGCAATTACGCCAATGAATTCATCGCCCAGCGCATGGAGCGAGATGCTCGTGATGAACTTTACGTCAGTTTACTGGGTAAAAGCCAGACTTTCCACGGCAAACAGCGCATCGGCGACATCATGGCCCGCGCCACCAATGATGTGCGCACCCTCAACATCATGTTCAGCCCCGGCGTCATGCTCATCGTTGACGGCTTTCTGGGCATCGTCGCTCCCATCGTTCTCATCACCACCGTTAATCCCCGCCTGCTCCTGGTTCCGGGACTGTTCCTGACTGCTTTTGTCATCACCATCTGGGATTACGCCCGCCAGTTGAACCCGGTCAGCGAAGCGATGCGGCAGCAGTTTGGCGTGATGAATGCCGGGCTGGCGGAAGCGGTCAGCGGCATCGAAGTGGTCAAAGGGTCGGCGCAGGAGCGGCAGGAAGTGGAGAAATTTGTCAAGAATGCCGCCAGCTTCCGCGATTATTTCATCAAGCAAGGCATCATCCAGGCGCGCTACCTGCCGCTGCTCATGTTCAGCATTTTCCTGTCATTTGGCTTTTTGCACGCGCTCTGGTTGTGGCGTCAAGGGGCGCTGACGCTGGGCCAGGTAGTGACGTTCATGGGGCTGTTTGGCGTACTCCGTTTTCCCACTTTCGTTTCGATTTTTTCGTTTAACCTGGCGGCTCTGGGCATTGCCAGCGCCCGCCGCATTCTAGAACTGATTAACGCTGAGAGTGACCTGGATGAAAATGAAGCCGGGCATGAGGAACTGATTCGGGGGCAGGTGACGTTTGAGAATGTCCGTTTTGGCTACAACGGCTCGCCGGTGATTGAGAATATCAGTTTCACCGCCCAACCGGGGGAGACGGTAGCGATTGTGGGGCAGACGGGGTCGGGCAAGACGACGTTGACGCGGCTGATTAACCGGATTTTTGATGTGAAGGACGGCCGTGTTCTCATTGACGGCGTAGACGTGCGCCACTGGAGCCTGGAATCCCTGCGCTCCCAAATTTCCACCATCGAGCAGGACATCTTCCTCTTCTCCCGCTCCATCGCTGACAACATCGCCTTTGGCTGCGCCGGCGCCACCCGCGAAGCGATTGTCCATGCGGCCAAAGAAGCGCAGGCGCACGACTTCATCACCAGCTTTGCCCAGGGGTATGAGACCGAAGTGGGCGAACGGGGCGTCATGCTGTCTGGCGGCCAGCGGCAGCGGCTGGCCATCGCCCGCGCCTTCCTCACCAACCCCTGCATTCTCATTCTGGATGACAGCACCAGCGCCATTGACAGCGCTACCGAAGACCAGATTCAGCAAGCGATGCGCCGCATCAGTCATCAGCGCACTACCTTCCTCATCACCCACCGGCTCAGCCAGATTCGCTGGGCCGACCGCATCCTGGTTTTGCGCCGGGGCAAGCTGGTGGATCAAGGCGTGCATGAAGAGTTATTGGAACGGAGTGAGGCGTACCGGCGCATTTTTGCCCGGTATGATTAACTACAGTCTCTTTTCAGGTAAAATGGTGATAATATAGACTTTTCCGGTTAAGGGAAAAACCTTCCTGTTTGTTGAAAAGTTAACCTGACACAAGCGTATCAGGTTGGCAATTAATGGCATTTGGCTACACTCATGCTGGTGAAAAAATGGCACGAGGTAGTAAAATGACACAAAAACGTCGGCGCAGTCAGCGCCAAACAATTGAACTTGAAC
>JAJRVV010000189.1 GCA_024277135.1 Chloroflexota bacterium
AATGGCTATACTCCTCTCTTGGAAATGAGCAATGAGCAATGAGCAATGAGCAATGAGCAATGAGCAATGAGCAATGAGCAATGAGCAATGAGCAATGAGCAATGAGCAATGAGCAATGAGTGACCGCCTGCGCAATCCAAAATCTAAAATCCAAAATCCAAAATCCAAAATCAATCAGCCTATGTTTCGATACCGCCTTATTCGACTGGCGATGAACATCGCCAAAGCCTTTTTGCTGGTACGCATCAAGGTCATCAATCGCCAACACATCCCTGCCGCCGGGCCGTATATCGTCGTCCTCAACCATACCAGCGTGGTGGATACGCCGGTGTTGCTGCTGAGTTTCCCGTTGCTGAAATGGCGGTTTTTTGCGGTGGAGAAATGGCGCGATCACCCGATTTATGGGCCGATTATGGCCTGGTTGGGCGCGATTTACATCAAACGGGATGAGGTGGATCGGCGGCAGTTGCGCGAGGCGTTGCAGGCGATTGAGGAGGGTCGAGTTTTTGGCCTGGCCCCTGAAGGCACGCGCAGCAAGACGGGGCAGTTGATGGCGGCGAAGGATGGGGCGGCTTATTTGGCCAGCCGGGCCAATGTCCCCATTTTGCCGGTGGGGTTGGCGAATAATGATCGGCTGTTCGCCAATGTCAAGCGGCTGCGGCCCACCACGATTGAAATACGTATCGGAGAGCCGTTCACCCTGCCGCAGATGGACGGCCGGGTTCGCGCCGCCGATTTACCAGCCCTGACGCATTACATTATGGCGCATATCGCCGCCCAACTGCCTGAGCGGTATCATGGGGTGTATGCGGATAGTCCGGCGTTGACGGCCGTGCTGCGGGGGGAAGACCCCTGGCCCTATTGTCAACGTTTAACGGCATGAAACCTGCCACGCATCTAAATCCAAGTTCTTCTGCAAAAAATCGAGGTTCATGGCGTTGGCCTGCGGGCAAAAGTCGGCGGCGTCCAGTTCGTATTCGACCCCGAAGACGGCTTTGTCGGTCTGGATGAAGGGGAGCAGCGTGTCACATTCGTCAAACTCAAAGCATTGCTCGTTCAGCGCCCAATCAAATAAGGCAACCAAGTCGGGGATTTGGACCAGGTCGTTTTTGAGGCCGATGGAGAGGCCGCGTTGGTGGGCTTGCTGGGCCAGCCAGGTATTGTAAGCGATCTGGTCGGCGTAAGCGAGGGGGAAGCCGGTGTCATTGCTGTAGCCGTCTACGTTATCCGGTTCGACGCCATCGCATTTTTTGGCTACGGCCGTGTCCAACCGGGTTGTCATGATGGGCGACAGCAAATCAAGGCGGCGGATGTCCAACCATTTTTCGTCGGGCCAGCCGGAGAGGGCGTTGCCCAAAACCTCGTCGGGGAAATCGGCGGCGTCGTCCCGCCAATCTTCCCAACTGCCCGCGCTGAAGTAGCAGATGACGATACGGCCGTCTCCATGCAGTTGGTCAATCACGCTTTGCGGCGCGTCGAACAGATCAATGTCATACATCATCACATCAAACGAGGCGTCAATCTGGCCGCTGAGCTGCCACTGCCAGCTTGTGCCGGGCGTTGGCTGCCAAACGTTGCCCGGCGTATCTTTAGCAACGATGGGCAGCATGGCGGCGTTGGGCGTAGGGCTGGGGGTGGGAGTGAGGTTGGGCGCGACTGCTGGCGGCGCGCAGGCGGCGAGCAAGAGAATGAGAAGAAAAGGGAGTTTTTTGTTCATAGGCACATTCTAGCTGAAAATAGGGCTGGCTAACAGTCAACAGTCAACAGTCAACAATCAACGGTTAACAAAGGGGTGGTTTGATGAGTAATTATGAGCGAATGGTGGAACGGTATGAGGCCGGAGCGGTTCCCTGGGATTCTGATTCGCCGCCGCCGGAAGTGATGGCATTGGTGGATGGATTGCAGCCGGGGCGGGCGTTGGATTTGGGGTGTGGCTACGGCCGTACCTCAATCTATCTGGCTGAACTTGGCTGGCAGGTGGATGGCGTTGATTTTGTGCCGCAGGCGGTGGCCGAAGCCAGGGCGCGGGCCAAAGCGGCCGGCGTCGCCGACCAGATAAAGTTTCATCAGGCGTCCGTGGCTGAATTGGATTTTTTGGCCGGGCCGTACCAACTGGCTGTGGACGTGGGCTGTATGCACATTCTGGACGAACCGGAACTGCGTCGCTATGCGGCTGGCGCGCGTCGCTTGTTGGCGGCGGACGGCCGCTATCTGTTGTTTGCTCGTTTGCGCACAGAATCGGCCGATCCTGAAAATGGGCCGCGCGGCGTCCCCGATGCGCTCATCCGGGAATTGTTTGCCGAGGGGTTTGTGTTGCAGCAGGTGGAGCGGGGAGAAACCCAGGTGGAAGATCAGCCGGTGTGGGCGTCGGCCTGGTATTGGTTTAGGCGGGGTTAACTGCCTAAAAGCTGCGGCAGTTGGGTCATGTCCTGCCCCAGCGCCAACCAGTAGGGCGCGGTTTGCTGGCTGAGCCGTTCCAGCAAAGCCATGTGCGCGGGCAGCATGGCGCCATCCCAGCGGTCTATGCTTTCGGCCATGAGTTGGGCCAGACAAATGGCGCGCTGCGCCGGCTGCCGGTCGCTGGTTGCCTGCTGCTGAATTTGGGGGAAGTAGATGGCTGCGATGGGGGCGGGGTCAGCCCAACGGCCGTCTCCCACAAAATGCTCGGTCACGTCAATCTGCAAGGAAGTGGCGGGGGCGTGGGCGATGAGCGGCCGTAACGCGGGCAGCAACTTGGCCGACTGGGGTCGGACGCCGATGCTGCCCGGCGTGGGCAGGGCAAAAACCTGCCCGTCCCGCTCTTCCAGCAGCAAGATGTCGTTTGCCAGCAGCCGCCAGCCGTTGAGGAGCAGGCAGAGGCCGGTGGTGGTTTTGCCGCTGCCGGAGGGGCCGACGATGAGGACGGCGCGCCCCTCTTTGGCGGCGGCGAAGGCGTGCAGCAGGTAGTAGCGGCGGCGGCGCAGCAACGGCGCCAGGCTGGTGTAGGTGATGTCCTCGAAACGGCCGTTTTGCAATGCTTGGGGCGTCACGGAACCGACGGCCGTCAAATTGGTGGCGTCTTGGTTGAGCGGCAAAGGCACGTCTACCAATGCCCCATCTAGGAAATGGAGCCATACCCGGCCTGCGCGCCCGCGATAGACGGATAAAATGCCCAATCTGTCGGGCAGCGCGTGGCTGTCGGTGAAGTAGGGGGCGGCCGTCGGCAACGGCGGCAGGGCATCCATCAGCGATAGGTTTAACTGGATGTCAATAACCGGGTGGGGGGTGACGGCCGTTTCCCCCTCTTTTGACCAGGCGGCAAACAAATGTTGCCATCCCTGGTTGATCAAATCATCCTCACTTTGCAGATGAATACAAAGCTGGTGAAGTCGTAAAATCATAATTCAGAGTGATTGGTTCAATCTTCAAGATTGAACCAATCTAAAGAGTCAAGTTACTCACTCGCGCCGGAAACCTGGCTGATCGCTTGCACAAACACGTCATAAGGTTGAGCGCCAGACAGGAAATTGCCATTGATGAAAAACGCCGGCGTGCCGCGCACGCCGAAACTGACGCCCTCATCCAAATCAGCCATCACCGCGCTTTCATATTTGCCGCTCTCCAGGCAGGCGGCAAATGAATCGGCGTCCAGCCCAATTTGACCGGCCATTTCCACAAAAACATCGTTGGCGGCGCGGTTGTCGGCCCAATCCTGCTGACGCAAGAAGAGCGCGTTGTGCATCTCCAGATACGCTCCCTGCTCCCCGGCGCAGCGGGCGGCTTCAGCCGCGTCCACCGCCTGGGCATGGATGCTGGTCAGCGGGAAATCCTTGAACACGTAATACACCTGCCCCGTATCCACATAATTTTCTTTGATGCGGGGAAAGGTTTGCTGGAAATGGCGGGCGCAGTAGGGGCATTGGTAATCGGTATATTCGACGATGGTGACGGCCGCGCCGGGGTCGCCGATGGCAAAGGCGATGTCGTCGGTGGGGACATCCACTGGCCCGGCTGGAGCAGTGGGTTCCGGTTGGGGTTCCGGCCGAGTGTAAGCGTCGGCCAACGTGCCCGCTTCGGCCAGACCGATGGCGTACTCAAACAGATCATACGGCTGCGCCCCGTTGATGGGGTAGCCATCAATGAAGAAGAAAGGAGTGCCGCGCACGCCGAGGGAGACGCCTTCGTCTACATTAGCTTGAACTTGGTCATCGTAACGGCCGCTTTCCTGACAACTGGTAAAAGCATCCACATCCAACTCTAAACTCGCGGCTATATCGGCAAAAATGGCGTTGGCTCCCGCTCCTTGCTCCGCCCATTGGGATTGGGCTTTGAAAATGGCGTCGTGCATCTGCCAATACGCATCCTGCTCGCCGGCGCAGCGAGCGGCCATGGCCCCCGCCCGCGCCTCCGCATGGATGCTGTCCAGCGGGAAATCTTTCACTACGTAATAAACCCGTCCCGTTTCGATCATGTTGGCGATCAGGGCGGGCATCGTTTCCGTGGAGTGACGTTGGCAAAATGGGCATTGGTAATCGGTGAATTCGACGATGGTCACTGGCGCGTCAGGGTCGCCTATGGCGGCGGCGAAATTGCTCATGTCAATCGCCGCCGGTTCGAGCTTGTCGCCGGGCGCGGCCGGTTGGCTGGGGGGCGCTTCATTCGTTGGCGCGGCGGCGATGGTCTCGCCAGATTGCGCCGAGGCGATGGCGGCGTTAAACACATTCAAAGGCTGCGCGCCGATGAGGGGCTGCCCATTGATGAAAAAGCTGGGGGTGCTGCTGACCCCTTTGGATACGCCCAGATCGTAATCTTCCTGGATTTGCCGGTAATACTGGCCGCTTTCCTGGCAGGGGGTGAAGCGTTCCATATCCAATCCGATCTCGTTGGCTAAGTTGATGAATATGGCGTTGGCGTCCAGATTGTTGGCCCATTGGCTTTCATTGTTGAAGATGGCGTCGTGCATTTTCCAGTAGGCGGCGGCTCCCTGTTCGCCGGCGCAGCGGGCGGCGTTGGCAGCGTCAACCGCCTGGGGATGGATGCTGCTCAGAGGGTAGTCATAAAAGACGAACATGACGTCGCCGTTGGCGATCTGGTTGGCGGTGAGGTCGGGCAGGGTTTGTTGGACGAAACGGCCGCAATACGGGCATTGGTAGTCGGAGAACTCTTCGATGACGACGGGGGCGCGGGGATTGCCTTTGTAGGGACGGCCGTCTTCGGTGAAGCCGACGGGGATGCCGTTTTTATCCGTTTCGGTGACGGCGTCGTCTTCAGAGCGATTCTCTTCAGAGTTGGCGGGAGCGCCGATCTCCAGGCCGGAATCTGCGCCGAAATCGGCGAACCCGACGACGGCCGTATCGCCATCTTTCGTCTCGTTGGTATTCGTTTCGCCGCTGGCGGCGCAGGCGGCCAGGGTAAAGACAATCAGCGCAAAAATCCAGGCAACATTCAATTTTTTCATATTCTCTCCCAGGATAAACAAGCTCAAGACGCCCGATTTCTTGTTACGTATCATGCCGGCGTGTTCGATAGCGAGAAATCGGATGTCGTACAGTTACAGCTTGGGTTAACTATATCGCGTCGCTCGTTAATTGGGTATTAAAACGGTGAGCAACCGATTCGTCACCGCCCCTAATCTATGCTAGACTTGCAGATTCGGCGCGGGTTTATGCCGCATAAATTTTAGACTTGGTGTTTTATCAATGGTTACAGCAGCGGATCGGGAAGCGGCGGCGACGGCCGACCGCCTGCCCCAAAAATTCTTAATCGTCGGTCTGGGAAATCCGGGGCGGCGCTATCAAAAAAATCGGCACAATATCGGGTTTATGGTGCTGGATCGGTTGGCGGCAGCCTGGCAGATTGAGTTGAATCGAGTGCAGCAGAAGGCCATCGTCGGCGACGGCCGTTTCCAAGACCACACCCTTATTTTAGCCAAGCCGCAAACCTTCATGAACCTGAGCGGCGACAGCGTCGGCCCGCTGGCCCGCTACTACCGCATTCCCGCCCAAAACGTGTTGGTGATTTACGACGAACTTGACTTGCCGCTGGGGACGATCCGATTGCGCGGACAAGGCGGGGCTGGCGGCCATAACGGGATGCGCTCCATCATCCAACATTTGGGCGACGACTTTCCCCGGCTGCGTCTGGGCATCGGCCGTCCGCCCGGCCGAATGCCCCCGGCCGCTTACGTGCTGCAAAATTTCGACAAAGAGGAACAGTTGTTGGTCGCAGAAATCATTGAAGAAGCGGCGCAAGCCGTGACTACTTTCTTAACCGATGGCCTTGATCTGGCTATGTCCCGCCACAACCAAAACTTAGCCGCCACAGGATAATTCATCCTTCACTTATGTCTGTTTCTGGAATTTTAGACGTATTGTCGCAACTGCCTGAATATGAATCGCTGCGGTCGGCGCTGGCTGGAGAAACGGCCGTCGCCGCCGGGAAAACGGCCGTCCCGACTGTGGCAGCAGCCGTCCCGCCTCTCATGCTGCCCCCCGGCGCCCGCCCCGCTGTTTTAGCCAACCTGTACCGGCAAACCGGCCGTCCTATCCTGCTCATCACGGGGCGGGTGGATGGCGCGTCTAGCTGGCTGCAAGCGCTGGAGATGTGGCTGCCATCGGACACGGAACTGCTCCGTTTCAACGAACCTACCCCGCTGCCTTATGATCGGGGGCCATGGGGGGATCGGTCGCGGCGCGGCCGTTTGCGCGTATTGTCCCGGTTGATGGCCGGTCAACATCCTCAACTTCCCGCCGCCGAGACGCCTCCGTTCATCGTGGCCTCGGCGCGCGCCCTGCTGCACAAAACTATCCCCCAACGCCGCTTCCTCACCGCCACCCGCGCCATCCGCCTGGGCCAGATCGTGGCCTGGGATAAACTCACCACCCATTGGCAGGCGATTGGGTACGAACCGGCCAGCGTGGTGGAGCGCGTCGGCCAGTTTAGCCGCCGGGGCGGGATTTTGGACATTTATCCGGTGTCAGAGCCGTACCCGGTACGGATCGAGTTGTTTGGCGACGAGGTGGATACCTTGCGCTACTTTGATCCCGCCAGCCAGCGCTCGATCACCCTTGAAAGCGGCCCATTGGAGCGGGTGGTCATCCCGCCGGCGCGGGAGGCGCTGCCCGGCCGGGCGCGGGAATTTGCGCTCAGCCTGGGGCCGGAAGCGCTGCCCGCCGCCGGCAGCCTCCCTTCCTGGCGGGATGACGTGGTTGATTTGCAGACGGGACTGGCCTTCCCCACGCTGGAGTTTTATCTGCCGCTGCTGTATCCGCGCCCGGCCAGTTTGCTGGCTTATTTGCCGGAAGATGTGTTGGTGGCAGTGGATGATTGGCCGGGATTGGCAACGGCCGCCCGCGAACTACACGATCACGCCGACCAAATTGCTAATGAACAACCTGACCTCCCCCCCAGCTATCCTTGCCCCCTGTTTGTCTGGCCCAATTTGGCCGACGAACTGCGTTGGTGGCAGCCATTGATTTTGGGGGATGGGGAAGACGCAGAAGGCGCAGAAAATGGGGAGGGGGGACGGCCGTTTGCCGGATTGGCCGACGCCTTTGAACCTGGCCCCCGCTATGGCGGGCAGATGCGTCCCCTCATGACCCAGCTCAAATCCACCCGGCGCGAGGGCGACCGCGTCGTCATCGTCAGCCGGCAGGCGGCTCGTCTGGCCGAACTGTGGCGGGAAGAAAGCAAAAGCGGCGGCGGGGTTGGAAACAACGGCGTTTCCGTCCTGCTCCCCCGTCGCCAGCCGCCGGAGACGACCGCTGCCTCGCTGCCAACCAGCCAATTGACCGAACTGCCGCCAGACGGGTCACTCACCTTTATCCAGGGCAGTCTGGCCGAAGGGTTTACCCTGGTGCGGCGCAGCGACAACGCCATCTTGCTCGATTTGCTCACCGACGCCGAGATTTTTGGCTGGCGGCGGCCGGCGCCCCGGCGCTGGCGCAAACCGGCCCCGGCCGCGCCCGAAACGCATTACGCCGACATCAAAGCGGGCGATTTCATCGTGCATTTGGAGTATGGCATCGGCCAATTTATGGGGTTGGCGGTGCGCGCCGTCGGCGGCGCGGAGCGGGAATATCTGCTGGTGGAATATGCCAATAGCGACACGCTCTATGTGCCGGTGCATCACGCCGACCGGCTGAGCCGCTGGATTGGGGCCAACGACATTCCGCCCCGGCTGAATCGGCTGGGTGAAAAATCGTGGAGCAAGGCCAAAGCCAAGGCGCAAAAAGCGGCCGATGAATTGGCCGGGGATTTGCTGGCTTTGTACGCCGCGCGGGAGACGGTTTCCGGCCACGGTTTTGCCCCGGATGGGGAGTGGCAGGCGGAATTGGAAGCCAGTTTCCCCTATCGGGAGACGGAAGATCAACTGCGGGTGATCGCCGAAGTGAAGCGGGATATGGAACGGCCGCAGCCGATGGATCGATTGATTTGCGGCGATGTGGGGTACGGCAAAACGGAAGTGGCGCTGCGGGCCGCCTTCAAAGCGGCGCTGGATGGCAAGCAGGCGGCGATTCTGGTTCCCACCACCATCCTGGCGCAGCAGCATTTTTACACCTTCCGCGACCGGCTGGCGCCGTTCCCCATCAAGGTGGAGATGTTGTCCCGCTTCCGCACCCCCGCCCGGCAGGGAAAAATTGTGAAGGATGTGCGCGACGGCCGTATTGACATTATCATCGGCACCCGCCGCCTGTTGTCGGACGACGTGGCTTTCAAAGATTTGGGGCTGGTCATCATTGACGAAGAGCAGCGATTTGGCGTCAGTCAAAAAGAGAAATTCAAGCAGTGGCGCACCGAGGTGGATGTGCTGACGATGACCGCCACCCCCATCCCCCGCACCCTGCACATGAGCCTGACTGGCGCGCGCGATATCAGCATCATGGACACCGCGCCGGCGGAGCGGCTGCCGGTGCAAACCTACGTGGGCGAGGTGGACGAAACCCGGCTGAAACGAGCCATCTTGCGCGAATTGGAGCGGGGCGGACAGGTGTTCTTTGTCCATAACCGGGTGCAGAGTATCCAAATTATTTACAACCGGCTGCAAGCGTTGGTTCCTGAAGCCATCATCGCCATCGGGCACGGGCAGATGAGCGAGCGGGAGTTGGAGCGCATCATGGTGGCTTTTGGCGAGGGCAAAATTGATATTTTGCTCAGCACCACCATCATCGAGAGCGGGCTGGACTTTCCCAACGCCAATACGCTCATCGTGGATCGGGCGGGAACGTTTGGTTTGTCTCAGCTTTATCAGTTGAAGGGGCGGGTGGGACGCGGCGCCCGGCGGGCGTATGCCTACTTTTTCCACAATGCGTGGTACACGTTGACCCAGGACGCCCGCGCCCGGCTGGAGACGATTGCCCAGGAGACGCAATTGGGGGCCGGGTATGCCATCGCTGTGCGCGACATGGAGATTCGAGGGGTGGGGGATTTGCTGGGGGCGCAGCAGAGCGGCCACATCAGCGCCGTCGGTTTTGATTTGTACACCCGTCTGCTGGCGAATGCGGTGAAGCGGCGCAAGGCGGAGAAGAGTGGCGAGCCGCTGTCGTTTGATTTGCCGGAAGCGACGTTGATTGATTTGCCGTTGGCGGCGTATGTGCCCACCGATTATGTGCCGGACGCGGCGCTGCGGCTGCGCTTGTACCGGCGCATGGCGGTGTTGGCGTCGCTGGCGGAAATTGATGAGATGGCGGATGAGTTAGCGGATCGGTTTGGCCTGATTCCTGACCCGGTGCATAATTTGTTGTATCAACTGCGTATCAAGGCGTTGGCCCAGCGAGCCGGGGTGACGGCCGTCACCGGCGAGAATGGGCAAATCAAAATTCGGATCGAGGGGTTGGAGAGCATGAACCGCTTCCATTTGCAGCGATATTTGGGTGAAGAGGTGCGGGTCAGCCGCACGGCCGTCTGGCTGGGGCGGGGCAAAAGCACCCACGAATGGCAGGTGGAGGTGGTGCAGGTGTTGGAGCGCCTGCAATCCTTTATTCAGGAGAAAATCGGTTCTTTGGCAGTTCAGGAGGGTGTGTAAACCAAAGACATCCGATTTCTTGGAAAAATCGGATGTCTTTAAGTGGAGATAAGGAGTGAAAAATGGCGCGAAAAAAGCAAAGCCGGGGGAATTGTCACTATTGTGGCAAAGAGATGACGAAAGGGGGACTGTCCAGACATTTACGCAGTTGTGCCAAACGGCAGGCAGCCATCGCCGCCAGAAACGGGGGCAAAGGGAAAGATGAAACGCTGTTTCACTTACAAGTGCAGGATGCCTGGGCCACTGATTTTTGGCTGCATCTGGAAATGCGGGGCAGCGCCACGCTCAAAGAGCTGGATAATTACTTGCGGGCGATTTGGTTGGAGTGCTGCGGGCATTTGAGTTCATTCAGCATCGGCCCGTACCGGTACACACAGATTTTCGATGATGGTTGGGGGATCGAGGGTGACAAACCGATGGATGTGCCGGTACAGCGGCTCTTTTCGCCGGGGATGAAAATTCCGTATGCGTATGATTTTGGCACGACGTCGGAACTGGTTATCAACGTGGTTGACGCCCGGCAGGGGAAGCCGCTGACGGCGAATCCAATTGTGTTGATGGCGCGCAATCTTCGACCAGAAGTGACCTGTATGGAATGCGATCAGCCGGGCGAGTGGCTGTGTATGGAATGTTTGTACGAGTATGACGAACCGGGATTTTTGTGTAACGAGCACGCTGACGAACATCCGCATGAAAGTTATGGCGAACCGAGGCCGCTTGTGAATTCACCCCGCGTTGGGCTTTGTGGTTATGATGGCCCGGCTGAACCGCCCTATTGATTGGGGATGATCTGACTCGAATAATGGTCGAAAAAAAGACCGGACAAACAACGTTTGTTAGCGCCGGGCAGTGGATAGCCGGTATTGCGGCCTGCCTGGCGCTGGCGGCGTTGTATTTCATCAGCCGCACCGAAGTTCATACCTTTGACGCGCTTTCCTACACCTGGGCGCTGGAAGCGAAGCCGTTTGGCCTGCTGTTTCATCCGCATCACTTGCTCTATGGGCCGGCGGGCTGGCTGGCGTATCGGGGAGCGCAGGCGTTGGGTTACGTGGGCCGGGCTGATGTGCCGGTGCAGGCGTTGAATGCGGCGGCGGGGGCGTTGGGCGTCTTTTTCCTGTGGCGGTTTGGCGCGCGCTGGACGGGGCGCAGTTGGGCGGCGTTGGGCGTGGCGCTGCTGGTGGGGACGAGTTATGCCTATTGGGTGTATGCGGCGGAGGTGGAGGTTTATACGCTGGCGACGGCTTTTTTGACGTTGGCGCTGTGGCTGCTGGCGATTCTGGATGAACGGCCGCACATCGGCTGGGCCATCGCGCTGGGGTTGGCGCATACGGGCGCGATCATGTTTCACCAGACCAATGTGTTGTTTGGGTTGGCGGTGGGCGCGTTTTTGTTGATGCGGCCGTCTCTGCGCCGCTTCTCCATCCTCCTGGCTTATGGCTTATCAGTTCTCATTCCCGTCATTCTATCCTACGGCTATGTGGCTTACAGCAGCCAATTCCCTGACTGGCCTGCCTTTTATAACTGGTTCACCGACTACGCCCAAAGCGGGCAGTGGGGCGGCTATCTCAGTTTAACCCATTTCCCGGCGCTACGGTCTGGTTTGCAAACGGCCGTCAGCCCCAACCCCTGGTTGGCGGCGGCGTTTTACCTGTTGGTGGCGGTGGGGATGGGCGCGGCCGTTTATCATGCCCGCCGTCACGCTCGCCGCCGCGCCTGGTTACTGTTTGCCGGGGTGTGGCAGATCGCTTACCTGCTCTTTTTCTGGTGGTGGGAGCCGTGGAACATCGAATTTTGGATCGCCACCCTGCCGCTGGGCGGTTTGTGGATTTTGGCCGCCTGGCCGCCGCTTTTTAACACGGAGACACGGAGGACGCGGAGTTTTCTCCCTGCCAGTTGGGGGCAGGTTGTATCCTTTGCTGGTTTGCTGATTCCGTTTGCGCTGGCGGGTCTGCTGCTGCGCGCCCATTTCGCGCCCATTCAAGAGGCGGGGGATCGGGGCAACGATTATTACCGGGAAGTGACGGACAGGTTGGCGGGGGTGGTTGGCCCGGAAGAGTTGGTTGTTTCTCGCGGCAATATTCTGGATTTGTATATCCCGTTTTACGCCGGGCATCCGTTTGTGCTGTCCTTGCGTACGTTGGAACAGGAGCAGGGGGGCGACCGGGCGCAGATCATGGGCGAGCTGCTGGGGCAGTTGGATTACGCCTGGGTGACGGGACGGCCGTTTCTGATTGATCAGTTCATCCTGGACGAAGCCCGCGAACCAATCCGCAACCCATTTGGCCTGCTGCCGGAGGAAATCGCCGCCATTCGCGCCCGTTACATGCTGGAACCGATTGCTTACCGGGGCGAGCAGCCGCTGTTTTATGGATCGCCGCGTTATGAGAGTGACGGCCGTACCGCCTGGAATTTCGCCGATTCGCTGCAAGGGTGGAGCGCCTGGGGCATCGAAAACCCCCGCTTTGAGCGGGACGGCTGGTGTTTCGCCGCCGCTGTTGATCCACAGCTAAAAGGGCCGGTCATTAACCTGGACGCCGACAAACGGACTACTTTGCTTCTGGAAATGAGCGTGGACGGTGAAAACAGCGTCGCCCAGCTATTTTGGCGCGCGCCCGACGCCGAGTATTCGCTGGAAAACTCCGTTAAAATTTCGTTGCAGAAAGGCATGCGGATTTACGAGGCGGATTTGACGGATGCGCCAGCCTGGGAAGGCGTCATCGCCCAAATCCGCCTTGACCCTGTTCCCGGCCATGAGGGGGCGGGGCCGCCGGTGACGGCGTGTCTGTTTTCGATTCAATTTCAGTGATGTGACGACAGACATCCGATTTCTTCAAGAAATCGGATGTTTTGGCAGGAGTATTGATGGAAATCAAGTTTTTCGATGACCCCTTTGAATCACCAAAGTCACGGGAAGAGGTGCGGCTGAAGCAGTTGGGCTTGTTTGTGTACGAGGATAAACGGCGGGTGGCGGTCGGTTTTGACCTGACCCCGTTTCTGGAACGGCCGTCGCTGGAAGTGACCATCACCAATGGCAACGGGGAATGGGCCAGTTCGCTTAATGTGATCGAGACGATGGAAACCAACTTCTCGTTGACGATGCACTTGCGTGATAAAGAACCGACGGAGCGGTATGCGGTGACGGCCGTCGTCTACTATGACCATCCCGAACAACCGGAGCGGCAGGTGATTCACACGCTCCATACCGATTTCCTCCTCATTCCCGGCGACCAGACCAAAGAGGGCGGTAAACTCAATTCATCTCCTAAATGAAATCACGGCCGCTTGACGTACTCCTTCTCCTGGCGTTAGCTCCAGCTTACGTAAGGCGTGACAACGCCAGCGTGCTTATCGTTGTCGCCCTGGCTTTGTATGTGGGGGTGGCCTTGTGGCAGCCATTGGATAAGGTTGAAAGGCTGCCGGAGCAATTTAACCGGATTCGGCTGGCCTTCTTGCTGCGTTGGTTTTTGGCGTTAATCGTCATCACAGCGGCCGTCGCGCTGCCGACAATCGCCAATATAGCCTCATTATTGACATCTGAACGCGACGCTGATGGGTTTAACCCCGCTTACGTCACTTACAATGATGGCGCATTACAAATTGCCCTGGCGATGGAAAAGCTTCAGGAAGGAGTGAATCCTTACGCGGCCACTTATGACGATTCCCCGCTCCGTTACCACAGTTTTGTAGTAGATGGGCAACTGATTGGCCGCCATCCAGCCAACGAGTATTTTGTCTATCTCCCTGGATTTCTTTGGTTGTCCTGGCCGTTTTACCAGTTTTTTGCCTGGATGGGGCTGCCTTACGATCAAAGATGGATTTTTCTTTTTGCCTATCTCATTCTCATTTTAATTTTACCTCGAATAACAAAAGCGCCATCGGATAAATTAACGCTGCTTATAGCTGTCGGGCTAAATCCGCTGTTGGCGTCTCCGATTGTCATTGGTCAAAATGATGTGGTCATTATCTTGACAGTGATCGCTTCGCTGCTGGCTTGGGAGAAGGGAAAAGAGTTTCAATCGGCCGTCTGGTTCGGAATCGCATGTTCCTTGAAGCAGTTTGCCTGGCTGATGGCTCCTTTTTATCTGCTCATGGTCATAACCCGCCCCAGAAATGGCGCGTCGCCGACATTTGATTGGAAACGCGGCGTTCAAACGGCCGTCATCGTCAGCGCTATTTTTGCCGTTTTGGCCGCGCCATTTTTCTGGTGGGACCCAGCCGCTTTTTGGGAAGATATTTTTTTGTATCCCAGCGGTCAGGTGGCTTTGAATTACCCAATTACCGGCTATTCCATTGGTATGCTGGTCTTGGGGTTAGGGTGGGTAAGCTCTCCCTTTGATTATTTCCCTTTTTGGATTTTCCAGGCCCTTATCGGCTTCCCCATTTTATTCTTTATGCTAAAAAAACAGTGGCAGCAGCGAACGGTTGGGGCTATGTTATTGGGCGGCGGCATTTTTATTTTTGGTTTTGGCTTGGCCTCGCGTTTTTTTCAGGACAATTACGTTGGTTTGGTGATGGTGTTGCTTACATTAGGCTGGTTGTGGCCGGATAGACAGGAGATTGATGGATGAAAGCGATTGTGGTTCATGGCGACCGGAAAAACCCGGAATTGGTGTGGCAGGATGTATCTGATGTGACGTTTGGGCCGGATGAAGTGTTGGCAGCGGTGCGGGCCACGGCCGTCAATCGGGCCGATTTGTGGCAGGCGCGGGGCAACTACCCGCCGCCGCCGGGGGCCAGCGATATTTTGGGGCTGGAGATGGCCGGCGTCATCGAGGCGGTGGGAGCAGACGTGAGCGGCTGGCAAGTTGGCGACCGGGTGTGCGCTCTGCTGCCCGGCGGCGGTTATGCCCAGAAAGCGGCCATTCCCGCCGACATGCTTATGCCCGTACCGGATGCGTGGACGTTTGAGATGGGGACGGCCGTGCCCGAAGTGTGGTTCACCGCTTACGTCAATTTGTTTTTGGAGGGTGGTTTGCAGGCAGGCGAGACGGCTCTGATCCATGCCGGGGCCAGCGGCGTAGGTACGGCGGCCATCCAACTGGCGCGGGCGGCGGGGGCAACGGTTTTCGTCACCGCCGGCAGCGAGGCCAAATTGGCCGCCTGCCGCGATCTGGGGGCGGCGCTGGCCGTCAACTACAAAACGCAGAATTTTCTGGACGCACTGTTGGCAGCGACGGATGACGCGGGCGTGGATTTGATCCTCGACCCGGTAGGGGGCGGTTATCTGGCGAAAAATGTGGCGGCGTTACGGCCGTTTGGCCGGCTGGTCAATATCGGTTTGTTGGGCGGCGCCATGGGCGAGCTGAATATGTCCCATCTGCTGCGCAAACGGCTGCGCCTCATCGGTTCTACGCTCCGTTCCCGGCCGGTATCGGAGAAAACTGAAATCACCCGGCAGTTTACCGAACGTTTTTGGCCGCTGCTGCGCGACGGCCGTTTGCGACCCATCATTGACTCCGCTTTCCCCATCGAAAAGGCGCAGGCCGCCCATGAATATGTGGCCCAAAATCGGAACACGGGCAAAGTGATCCTGGCGGTCAGTTAACTCCCTCATGCCCGCCTTTAACTCTTTGTCCAGTCGCGCTTTGTTGAACTTGAATAGATTGCGCATAGTTTCGCAAAAATCATGGCGTTATTGGGCAGAACGGATAACGAGATCGGCGAGCGGGCCAGGGGGCGGCATACCAAAGTAGATATTCTTTAGCGTGGGCTGACCAATAGTCAATGTTATGGCCGCCAGGGTTGAGCGTCCATTCATGGGCAATGCCCAGGCCGGTCATATTTTCATGGAGTCGCCGAATGTTGGCAATGGCAGCGTCACTTTCGCCAATATCGAAGTAGATTCGCAATGAACCGAGATCGTTGTTTAACGCGGTGTCCTGTGGGTTCAACGCCGGCCCAGCGGCGATGTCCAGCAAGGCGGCGCTGTGGCCGCCGACGCTGGCAAATCGGTCTGGATAGCGGAAGGCGATTTCTAAGGCCCAGTAACCGCCGCGAGAAAGTCCGCCGATGGCCCGGCCTTCGGCGGCGGCCCAGGCGCAAGTGTTGGTTTCGATGAAAGGGATGAGGTGGTTCAGGATGAGCGATTCGTAGGAGCCGGGGCCGCCGGAACTGTTACGGGCCAGCCAGCCGCCATCGGGCATGACGATGATGAGCGGCGGAATTTGGGCAGTGAGGATGGTTTGTTCAGCCGCTTCATCCATCCCTAAATTGTCCCAAATTCGTTCATCCTGACCGTTGCCGGGGAGCAGGTACAGGGTGGGGTAAACACGGCCGTCCATCCCATAACAAGGCGGCAAGTAAATCTGATAATTAGTTGTTCCGGTGATGGGGCTGGGAAAGGTCCCGGATTCAATACGGCCGTTGCCCGCACAAGGCGTTGGCGTTGACAATGGTGTTGGTGATGGGATGGGGATGATGGTGGGCGGAAGCGTTTGCGTGAGAACGGCCGTGCGCGTCGATGTCAGAAGTGGCGTAGCCGCCAAAACCGCCCGCGTCGGCAACGGTTCGGCGGGCAGGCAAGCGGACAACAGCAAAAGGAAGAACAGCCCCAACCACCACACCGTTTTCCTTTGCACCTCTATTCTCGGTTAGAAGGGCAATTCGGCGGGCGGCTGCGCCAGCAGCTTTTGATGCGCCCCCTGCCACAAAGTGGGCTTGCGGGTCATGGACTTGATTTGCACATCGGCGAAACGGGGAAACAAATCAGCCAGCAGTTCCGGCAGTAAATCCCAGGCGTCGTTACGGATCACGTCTTCGATATTGGCGGCGGCGACGGCCGTCCATTCCCACTGGCGCAAAAACCGCTCCGCCTTCATCCAATACCCTCGTTTTTCCCACGCTGTTACGGATTGTTCCGCCCCGCTCTTGAGTTCCTGCAACATGAACACAATCATTGCCGTCATATCTTGGGCTTCCTGGTCAACCTCCGGCTTTTGGCTGAGACGGCGTAACATTTCGGCGATGCTGCGCCGCAGTTGATTGCGAATTTTGGTTGGACTTTGGGTGTTGATAACTCGACTCATACTTTCTCCTCAATAAGATGACAGGATCATAGCACGGCCGTTCCCATGCGCCAATCTCTTTCATATTCATCTGGCAGAAACCGGATAATTTTGCTTTAATACCATCGTAACTGTTAAGCCCCTCTGGAATTTCACCACGAAGACACGAAGGCACAAAGAAAAACCAGAGAAACTTTGTGTCTTTGTGCCTTTGTGGTTAGCAGTTACATACCATCAACAAACCAGATGATGTCTCAGCAAAAAAGGATGCCCCCAATGGAGATGAGTGATGTTCTGGCCATAATTATGGGTGGCGGCACTGGCAGCCGATTATATCCATTGACCCGTGAGCGATCCAAACCGGCCGTGCCTCTGGCCGGCAAATACCGGCTCATAGATATCCCCATGAGCAACTGCTTCCACGCTGGCATAGATAAAATCGCCATTTTGACCCAATTCAACTCCGTTTCCCTCCATCGCCACATTTACAGCACCTACACCCGCGATGTGTTCAGCCAGGGCTGGGTGCAAATTTGGGCCGCCGAACAGACGCCGCGCAGCAAAGATTGGTACCAGGGCACGGCCGACGCCGTGCGCAAACAAATCGTCGAAATTCGGGAAGCAGGCACAAAATACACCCTGGTTTTGGCCGGCGATCACCTGTATCGTATGGATTATCGCCAATTTGTGCAGCATCACATCGAAACGGAGGCGGACGTTACTGTAGCCGTGCTGCCGGTGGGCGAGGAAGACGCCTCTGGTTTTGGTATTTTGAAATTAGACTCGTCAAGCGAGATCGTCCGTTTTACCGAAAAACCGAAAACGGCCGCAGCCCTGGCCGACCTGAAAAGCAGAGACGACCCCGACAAACCATTCATGGCTTCGATGGGCATCTATGTATTTGAGACCCGCATCTTGTTTGAACTGCTGGCCGCTTCCGGGGACGATTTTGGCGGCGACATTATTCCGGCCGCGATTGGGAAACAGCGGGTGATGGGATACGTGTTTGACGGGTATTGGGAGGACATCGGCACCATCAGGCGGTTTTATCAGGTGAATCTGGAAATGGCGCTGCCCGACGCCCCCTTTGATTTTTACAGTCCTGACTGCCCTATTTACACCCATGCCCGTTTTTTGCCGGCGTCAGAAGTGCATGGCTCACAATTACACAACGTGCTGTTGACGGATGGCTGCCGCCTTTACCGGACAAAGGCGACCAATTGCGTCATCGGGCTGCGCACCATCATTTTCGACAACACTGAGTTGAAGGCGACGATTGTTATGGGGGCGGATTTTTATGAAACGGAGGCGGAGAAGGCGGAAAACCGGCGGTTGGGACGGCCGGATATGGGGATTGGCGCCGGTTCACGAATTGAAGGGGCCATCATTGACAAAAATGCGCGGATTGGCCGGGATGTGGTGATTCGGGCGCGGCCGGATCGGGAGGATGTGTCGGGGGAAGCGTGGGTGTCGCGGGAGGGCATCGTCATCGTTCCCAAAAATGCCATTATCCCTGATGGGACGGTGATTTAGCTACCCCTCGTTTTTCAGGAAATCGGCCGCGGCTTCGGGGGTGTGGAACACCTTGTCCAGGTGAGCGTACACATTGAGCCGCTTTTTTTTGCTGTTGATCAGAGCCGGAAACCAGCCATGATCCTCAATCGGGGGATGGACGGCCGCATAAAAACGGCCGTTCTTGAGCCGGGGAAACTGCCAGATAATCCAGGTGTACAGGTCAGCGAATGTGAATTTTGTCGGTTTGTCGGTATTCAAGCCAATGTCGGCAACTGTTTTCTTGCTCATGATCCCTCCGTGTTGGGAGATTAGAGACTAGAGATTGACGCTCTCCAGTCTCTTGTTTTAGGAATGACTGTTCATCAAAATATCCACAACGGCCGTCGTCTCCATCAAATTCGGCAGCAAATGGTCGGGCCGGTATCGGGCCAGCGTTTCCTCGGCGTGCCAACCACTGGCCACGGCGATGGCCGTCGCTTTACCGGCGCGGGCGCACAAAATATCGGCCGGGGTGTCGCCGATGATCGCCGTATTGTTACCCGTAAATGCCCGTCCAGTCAACTCTTTGGCCCGCTGCATGGCGATGGGCGGCAGTTGGTTGCGATCCATGCCATCAGACCCATACGCCCCCACCCGGAAAAGCCCCGGATCAATCCCGGCTGTCGCCAATTTCAACGGTGCGGTGGCCTGGATATTGCCGGTAACCAACCCTAAAAGCACATCTTCTCGCTGATTGAGCCTGCGCAGAAGTTCCGGCGCTCCGGGACAGGGAACCATCTCTTTGGCGGGGAAAATGGCCCGGCCAAATTCACTCATATGCTCGTAAACGGCCGTCAATTTCTCTTTGATTTGCTGGGCGGGAATACCGACGGCCGTCATCAAGTCGGTGATGATGCGCGGGTCCGTTTTGCCGCTCATGTGGTACTCGGCTATTGGCCCGGCGGTGCCGAAAACGGCCGCCAAAGCCGCCGTCAACGCCTCCCTGCCGGCGCCATGACTGCGAATCAGCGTGCCATCAATGTCGAAGAGCAAGAGTTTCATGACAACAACGGTTCCAATCGGGGCCAGATGTCTCCCTCCGGCATGGGGCGGGGCGGCGCGGCCGTTCCCACCGGCACGCCTCGTTCCGCCAAAATCCGTTTCACCGCGCCGATGCGGGGCAGCCCGGCTATCTGGTCGAGCAGTCGGTTGATGGTTTGATGCGCTTGCCGAGCCGCCGCCAACTCCCCCTGGCCGACGGCGCGGGTGAGGGCGACGAACGGTTCGGGCACGGCCGTACTCAAGCCGCTGATCAACCCATCCGCGCCCATGGCCAGCGACCCCAGCGCGATCCGTTCGTTCCCGGCCAGCACCAGCGCCCGCTCCGGCGCGGCGGCGATGAGTTGGCGCACCATTTGCGCGTCTGGACGGCTGGTTTTGACGCCGGCCAGCGTGGGCAGTTCCCGCCCCAGCCGGGCCAGCAGCGCCGGGCTGACGCCGTTGATTGCCATGTGCGGGATGTCGTAGAGTAGCAGCGGCGTTTCCGGCGCGGCGGCGGCCACGGCGTGGAAATACCCGGCCAGACTGTCATCGTCCATCCCGTAAAAGGTGGGGGTGATGGCCACGATGGCGTCTGCGTTGATTAGGGCGGCGTGTTGGGACAGAGCCTCGGCCGTATCCATCCGATTCGCCCCCACATGCAGCAAAACCGGAACCCGCCCGGCTGCGGCCGTCAGCGCCGCTTCGTGCAAACGCATCCGCTCCGCCGCATCCAGCAAAATCCCCTCACCGGTGGTGCCGCCTACAAACAGCCCTTTCACCCCTTTGCCGACGAGGAAATCAACTAGGGTGGGCAGAACGGCCGCGTTCACCTGAACCCCATCCGCTGCCAACGGCGTCGCCATCGCCGGCGTCACCCCATGCCGCAGCGCTCGCTTCAATTCCCCAATCCGCTCACTCACCATCACCTTGTCACCCCATCACCTTGTCACCTTGTCAAAAACTCTCTTTCCGCCTGAGTCAACGCCGCTTCAAAAATGCCCAGCCCTTCCTCAACCAATGGGCGCGGAATGTTGAGCGGCGGCGTCATGCGGATGGCGTTACGGCCGCAGGGGATGAGCAGTAAGCCGGATTCAAAGGCGGTTTGGATGATGGCGTTGCGCAGATCAACGGCCGCCTCTTTGGTGTCCCGGTCTTTAACAAACTCGATGCCGATCATCAAACCCCGGCCGCGCACCTGGCCGATGCTGGGATGGCGCGCCTCCATCTCGGCCAGCGCATCCATGATGAATTCGCCCGTTTCCGCCGCCTGCTGCATCACATTCTCTTTTTCGATCACTTTCAGCGTAGCCAGCGCCGCCGCCGCCGCCACCGGGTTGCCGCCAAAGGTGCTGCCGTGCGCACCCGGCCCCCAGGTCATCAGTTCCTGCTGGGCGATGATGCCGCCGATGGGCATGCCGCTGCCCACCCCTTTGGCAAAGCAGAGGATGTCCGGCTCGACCCCTTCATGCTCAATCGCCCACCATTTGCCGGTACGGCCGCTGCCGCTTTGGATTTCGTCCGTGATGAGCAAGATGCCGTATTGGTCGCATAATTGGCGCAGGCGGGGGAAGAAGTTGGGCGCGGGCACGATGTAGCCGCCTTCGCCCTGGATCGGCTCCACCAAAATCCCGGCCACGTCGTCAGGGGAGATTAGGGTGCGGAACAGTTCGTTTTCCAGGTAGTTGATGACGCGGTCGCCATAATCTTCCCCATTTTCGGCGGTGAGGAGGGGGCGGTAAGGGTTGGGATAGGGGACGTGATACACTTTGACCCCGGTCTGGTAATGGGCGCGCTGCACGTTTTTGCTGGCGGTGAAGGAGAGAGAGCCGAGGGTACGGCCGTGAAACCCGCCTAGGAAGCCGATAAATTGGGAACGGCCGGTTTTATACATTGCCAGTTTGATGGCAGCCTCGACCGCTTCTGTGCCGGAATTGCCGAAATACAGCTTGGTGTCGGGCATGGGGGCGATGGCTTGCAGCTTTTCCGCCAGTTCTACCGCCTGGGGATAGAAGAAATCGCTGAGGCAGATGTGCCAGAATTTATCCACCTGTTCCTGCACGGCCGCCACCACCGCCGGGTGGCGATGCCCGACGTTGAGGACGGCCACCCCGGCCATAAAATCAATGTATCGTTTACCGTCTACGTCCCACAATTCCGACCCTTGGGCGCGGTCCACCACCAGGGCATATTCGCGGGTGTAAGAGGGGGAGAGGCTGGCGATATCTCGATCGATGAGGGCACGGCCGTTTGGCCCCGCCCCGGACAGGCTAAACTTCATTGTTAGACTCCTTGCAACAAGTGTTCAATGTTCGTAAGCGTTCGTTATTAACTTCACGATTTAATCGGAGATTGGAGACTGGAGATTAGAGATTAGCCAGTCTCTAGTCTCAAAATCGCCAACTTATTTGCGAACACTCACTCAGTATTCAGTCACGGACAACGGACTATTCCGGTTCAATGGTAAACATCAAAGGGTACCCTTCCAGACTGGCGGCAAAGTGCGCCTGTCCCACCCGTTTTTGCGCTTCGGCCAGCGGCAACGTCGCCACGTGCGCCTGGCCGTTGGTGTGGGCGACAAAAGCGATATGCTCAGACTCTAAAGGCGTCAGGCCAAAAAAGCGCTGCAAAGTGATGATGACGAAATCGAAAGGCGTGACATCGTCGTTGTGAATGATCACCCGATAAAGCGGCTCCAGCATGGATTCCAGATGAGTGTCTTGCTTGCGCTCTGTTTCTTGCTCGGTATTAAGCAGCCAGTTTCGTTCAGACATACAGTTCCCTTCCGGCTAATTCTACTCGAACATGGAAAATCGGCACAACTTCCCGTTGACATGATTTGCACTCTTTTATACCCTTTGAAAGAGGGGTAGAGCCAGGTTCTTGTGAACATTTTCGTTGTCCTTTGCCGCTTAAAAGGAGTAGACTTGTGACCAGCAACGGCCGTTTCCTAGAAGATGTGACTATTCCCGACGATACGCCCATAGAACTGGGAGTCGCTTTTACTAAAAGCTGGCGAGTGGAAAACAGCGGCGACGCCGCCTGGGGGCCGGATTTTCATCTCGTCTTTACCCGTGGCACGATGATGACCGGCAGCGTCCGCCAACCCCTGCCAGAAATCGCGCCCGGCGAAACGGCAGTCCTCTCCCTGCCCATGACTGCCCCCACCCGGCCCGGCGCCTTTTTCTCCGAATTTCGGCTGCAAGATGGGGACGGCCGTTTCTTTGGCGAGTTGTTGTTCGTCCGCATTCAAGCCATCTCGCCGGAAACCCCGGCCAAGAGCAACGGCCGTTACCTGGCCGACATCACCATCCCCGACGGCAGTAAGCTCAAAACGGGCGAAACCTTCACCAAAACCTGGCTGGTGGAAAACAACGGCGACACCGCCTGGGGCGAAGGCTTCAAACTGGTACACATCGGCGGCGATCCGATGGGACAGACTACCAACTTTTCCCTGCCCGCCGCCGTGCCCGGCCAGCGCGTTAACATCTCCATTCCCATGACTGCCCCAACCCAAATGTGGCGCGTCATCAGCCGCTGGCGGATGCAGGACGAGCGCGGCCGTTTCTTCGGCCAGCATCTCTATGTGGATGTGTTTGTGGTGGAAGACAGCCAGCCGCCCACGCCGGGCGAATTCGATCCGGCGGCGTGGCGGAACACCATTTGGGCCATCACCAGCATTTTTGAATCAGGCCGGCCGGAGGGGAATCCGGCCGCTTACCAGACGTTTGACGCCGGCATCATCAGCTACGGCAAGCACCAGGCCACGCTGGCTTCGGGCACGCTAAACCGGGTGGCGCTGGCTTATTTTGAGCGGAGCGACAGCCCCACCAGCCAGACGCTGCAAGCCGAATATGCGGCCCGTATCGCGCAAGGAGACGCCTCGCTGCGCCACGACGCCCGGCTGAAGGAACTGCTGCTGGCGGCGGCTGAGGAACCGGCCATGATGGAGGCGCAGGACGTTGTTTTTGACGACCGCTTTTACCAACCGGCCGTCAATCAAGCCAAAGCGCATAATTTGCGGACGCCTTTGGCGCTGGCCTGCCTATACGACACCCAAATCCAGGGCGGGCTGTTCATCCTTTTGCCTCGCGCGGTGGAGCGGTTGGGCGGAATCGTGGGCGAGGCCGGGACAGATGGCTTGATTGACGAAGCCGCATTCATCACCGCTTTTTTGGACGAGCGGGAAGCGCGGTTGTTGCGGCTGGCCGATCAATTTGAAGCTAACGGCAACACAGCCAACGCCCGGGCGCTGCGCATCTCCACATTTCGCGTCAAGGAGTACCGTAAACTGTTGCAAGCGGGCAACCTGGCGCTGGCGGGGACGCTCAACATTCGCGGACAAACGGTGGCAGGCGTAGCGTAAAACGAAAAGCGTCACCCTGTCACCCTGTCACCCTGTTACCTTGTCACCGTTCAGACCTGACAGGTTTCTACCAGAGAGAGCGCCTATCAGAACGCCTCAAAAAACCTGTCAGGTCTTGAGGGAGTGAACGCTTACTCACCTTAATCGGAGGTCAACATGCGTGTTTTTAACAAAGTCGGGTTTCACAGCGGCGGGGAGCGGAAATCGGGGGTGGACAAATGGCGGCAGGCGATGGCTGCGGCCGAGGTTCCATTTTTTGCGGTTGTTTCGGACAGCGAGCAGGAGTTGGCAGCGGCGCAGAAATTGATGCGGAACACGGCCGTCCCCCACACCCTCGTTTCCCGACTAACCGGCAATCAATTTGCATCCCCCGATTACGCCATGAAACCGGATGAAGCCGCCGCCGCCCATTGGCAGTTACACAAAGCCGCATTCCCGGCTGAACTAGACCCGCAGTTGACCTGGGTGGAGACGGTGAGCCGGTTACGGCCGTCGCCCGACCGGTTCGATTGGTTGGGGAAATTCGCCTTTCAGACCGGGCTGCTGGCCGTGGCCGATGGCTTCAAATGGGCCGCCTTTGGTTTTGCCGCGGCCCAACCGGACGCCGCCTTCTGGCAAACCGGCAGCGTCCTGCGCTATCTGGAATTGTGCCAGGAACACCCCGACCAATTGGGGGTGGCCTTGCACGAATACAGCTTGCAGCAGGACGACATCTGGTTTATGCGCGGCGACCACGTGGGACGGTTCCAGAAATTGTTTGACGCCTGCGATTTGAATGGCATCGAACGGCCGCCGGTGTTCATCACCGAATGGGGTTGGACCAGTCAACGGATGCCGCCGGCAGCCAAAGCGATGGCGCACATCGCGGAAGCGGCCGAATTTTACGCCCAATTTCCCCAGGTGTACGGCGCGGCCATTTTCGGCCGGGGCAGCGGCCAGCCGGGGCTGGCGCGGCAAGCGGGTCGTTTGTTGCAGCCGATGGTCGAATTTGGCCGGGACACGACCTTTGAGGTGGCGGAGGTAGATGAATTTGCCCCTTTTGTGCCGCCGCCGATGTCGGCCGATGGCGGCGCAGCGGCTATGGGCGAACCGACGGCGCAGCCTAACGGCCGTTTCATCGCCGATGTCACCATTCCCGATGACACCCGCCTGGAAACGGGTCAATCCTTCACCAAAACCTGGCGCGTCAAAAACACGGGCAACACCGCCTGGGAGGATTACAAGCTGGTGCATACCGATGGCGTGGCTATGACCAATCAAAAAAGCATGCCCCTGCCGGACATCAACCCCGGCCGATTGGGTCTCATCTCGCTGGAGCTGACTGCGCCCAACACGCCGGGAACCCATTTCACCGACTGGCGCTTCCAGGATGAGGAGGGGAATTTCTTTGGCGACATTTTGTATGCCCGGATTGTGGCGGAACGGCCGTCCGTTTCCCCTGCCGGCCAACTCAACGCCCAATTCCTCAAAGACATCACCATTCCCGACGATTCTGAAGTCGCGCCGGGAGTGGCCTTCACCAAAACGTGGCGGGTGAAAAACACAGGTGATCGCGCCTGGGGGAACGGGTGTGCCCTGCGCTTCATCGGCGGCGCGGCGATGACCGATGACGAGAGCCAGCCCTTGCCGGCAGCGGCCAAAGGTGACACGGTGGACATTTCGTTGGAACTGACCGCGCCCAAAGCGCCGGGCATCTATTCGGGCGATTGGCGGCTGTATGACGACCAGGGCCAGCCGTTTGGCGATACTGTTTATCTGAGAATTGTGGTTCCGCCGCCAAAAGGCACATCTATGGTAGCGCCGCTTTCCCAGCGCGATCCTCGGTGGGCGGATAAGCAGTTGGGCCATACTGGATCGCCGACGACGATTGGCAAGTGGGGCTGCCTGGTTGCCAGCTTTGCCATGGCGGCTAATGCCTTCGGCCATGATACCGATGTTTCCCGGCTGAATGACGCCATGTTAAGCAACGGCGGGTTCATCAACGGCTATTTCACCAAGTGGAATGCACTGACGGAGGTTTATGCGGATATTGTGTATGAGGGCAAGATGGATGCCCACCCGAATGTAGAGCCGTTTATTGACGCTTCGTTGGCGAATGGCCGTCCCGTCTCCGTCCTGGTGGATTTCACCCGCGATTCCCCCTATTCGGATAACGACCAGCATTGGGCGCTGATTGTGAAGCGGGACGGGGATGATTATCGCATCAACGACCCCTGGCTGGTTCCGGCGCAGGAGGCTTCTTTGCGGGCGCGGTACGGCCGTGCCGGTCAATCCCTCAGCCAAATCATCCGTTCCGCCATCTTTTACCGCTCTACCAAACAAACCATCCCCAAGCCCGATCCTACGCCCGACCCGGTGACGCCGAAACGGCTGCAAACGGGGATGAACGTGAACCCGGATGCGGCGCACAGCAACCCGATGGACGGCGACACGCTGAAAGGGATGGATTGGGCGCGCTTTGTCTTCAAGCTGGACGCCCGCGTCAATGAGTCCGAACGGGGCAATTGGGACATCGCCTTTGCTCAGTACGACAACATCGTACGCAAATACAATCGGCAGGGAACCAAATCGCTCATCATCATCAATCAAGAGACGACTTGGGGCATCGCCCCCTGGACGGGGAACGGCAATTGGCAGGGGTACGCTGACCAATTAGCCGCTGCCGCCGGTAAAATTGCCGCTCGTTATAAAAGTTATGGCGACCAGGTGGCGTACCAGATTTGGAACGAGGGGGATAAGAAGAACAATCCGGCGTCGGTGTACCTGGAGCCGGAACAGTTTGCCATGATTTTGCAGAAGGCGGCGAATGCGATTACGGTCGTTTCCCCCCAATCTCCCATCATCTCCAACGGCATGGCCACCGGCCCGGAAGAGTCCGTCGCCTACCTGAAGCGGGTGCAGGCGGCGCTGGGCGGCCAACTGCCGGTAGACGCGGTGGGCATCCATCCCTACACCCGCTGGGCCACCCGCGCCCCATTCGATTGGGGCAACCAGTACGGCACATTGGGGCAGGCGTTTGAAGTGATGCGGAAAGGGCTGCCGGGGATGCAGTTCTGGATCACGGAGATTGGCGTGGCCGACGATAACGAGATCGGGCCGCAGTTCTACGCTGAAATCGGCGATTACCTCAAGGATGTGTACCAGCATGTGGCCCAGCGATACGCCGACCTGGTTCCGGTTGTCATCTGGTTTGCCTGGTCAGATTTGATGCGGAATGCGGGGGTGGTGGATCGGAACGGCCGTCGCAAAGACCACGTGTATCCGGCGTTCCGGTTGGTGCGGAACCGGGAGATTTTCTAGTTTTGAGATGCGACTTGAGGTGCGACGCACTTGCAAAGTGCGTCGCACCTGTTGATTACCCTGCCAAAAATGCTTCCAACGCCGCCTTGCTAATGCGGTAAGCCCGGCCAATCTTCCGCGCTTTTAAGTCACCTTCTTCGATAGCGGCAACTACGTCCTCTTCTGCAACTTGCAAGATTTGGGCCGCTTGCGCCGGCGTCATTACATCTGGCGTACCGGCAGGCTGAGCCGCCTGCGGCGCTTGTTGGGGCTGTTGCTGCTGTTGCTGTTGACCTTGCTGGTTTTGGAAGGATTGCATCGCCGCCATCCCCATCGCGCCAAAGCCAATCTCGCCCATGCCGCCGCCAGAGGGGTTTTGCGCCGCTTCCACAAAGGCGTCCGCCTGCTGCTTCTGCACGTAGCTGGTGCCGTAGCCCATATTGGTGACGACTTCCAACGATTTGGGATGCAGCGCCAGCCGGATGTTGAAGTCCACCAGGGTCATGCCCACGGCGTCGAACTCTTCTTGCAGCAGGCCGACCAGCAGGTCGTTGATGTCTTTGGAGAAGGATTGCAGTTGAGCCGGGCCGAGATTCTTGGCAATAGCCAGTTCGCTTAGCTTGTCCTGCATCATCACGCCCAACATGGGGTCAAGACGCTGTTTGATTTGTTGCAGCCGCACGCTGTCGCGGAAGGCGTCCATGGCGTTGATGAAGCGCCACGGGTCTTTGGCCTTGACCACGTAGGTGCCGTTGCCGACGATGGCGCTGGCGCCGGGGGAGCGTTGGGGGTGTTCAATGATGATGGGGCTGGATGTGCCCCATTTCAGGGTCATGTCGGTCGTTTTGACGAAGTAGACGTCGGCGGTGAAGACGTTTTTGCCGCTGAAGCCGATTTTCTCAATCCAATCGGTGAGCCAGGGGATGTTTTCGGTGGTCAGGGTGTGCCGGCCGGGTTCAAAGGTTCCCATCGGTTCGCCGCCGCGGACGAAGACGGCCGTTTCCCCCGGATTGACGATAACCTGCGACCCCATCCGAATATCACCCAGGCCGCCACGAGGGAACTTCTGCACCATCTCATCTCTGAGCCAGGTCTCAATTGCCACGCGATCAAAAATTCGAGCCATGATTGCTTTCTCCTTGCCAATTGCCAATTGCCAATTGCCAATTGCCAATTGCTAATTGTTAATTGTTAATTGTTAATTGTTAATTGTTAATTGTTAATTCCCGCCAGCGCCGGAAAGTACCTCGGTGCGGGAATTAAATATCTCATTTGCCGTACGTAGATTGTTGTCCAGAGTGCGGATACCGCCATCTATATCCCCATCATCCAGGCACGCTTTTTCCAGCGCGGCCACGTCTGCGCCAATTTGGTCTACGTGATTGAGCATACTTTCATCAAAGGCGTACAGGCGGGCCAGGTCATCCTCTTTTACCTTGACGGCGTCGAAGAAACCGGCATACCCTTGCGGGGCGTCGTTGATTTTGCCGATCAATCCCATCAGTTTGGTATCGGCCCGGCCCAACGGCTCGGCGTAGTCCATGGCTTTGATGATGTCCCGGCTGAGTTCTTGGTGAACGCTGCCCAGGTTGACCCGGACTTGTTCCAGCCGGTCAACGATGGTGTTGCGCAGCAGCTGATCCGCTTCGCGGCGACGGCCGCGTTCCATGTAGCCGTCTATGCCAGGAATTTTGCTCAACAGGTTGCTCAGGCCGCCGCCTTCGCCTTGAATTTTCTCATACAGATTGGAGATTTGATCCTTCATATTTATTCCCCTTTGCTCAATGTGAACTAATAAAAGTTTCTAATCAAGAAAATACTCCGTGCCGCAATAAGGACAACGGATAACGCCTTTGCCAGCCAGTTCCAATTCACCGTTGCAGTTCAGACAATTCTTCAATTGGCGTAAGGCGCTGGCCTGCTCAGAGTATAGCACACCTTCATCCCAGTTTACATAGCCGGAGAAGAGGCCCATGCCCACCAGTTGGTTGAGCATCTGATTCACTTCCTTGCGCGAGGATTGCATTTCGATGACCAGGTCGCCAATGTCCACCTGTCCCCGGGTTTTGACCATGTTGAGCAGTTGGCGCTGTTTGTTGGCCTGGGCGGCGGTGCCAGCTTCTTGTCCCCCTTTCCACAACAAAAAACCGCCAATGCCCCACTGCGGCAATACCAGAACGGCGATGAAGACGGCCGCGCCGAGTACGGCCGCGCCTGAATCTATATTGCCTTCACTGCGATAAACGCCCATCAGCGCCACGATAATGACGCCGACGATGAAACCGCCAATGATGAGAATGATGCCTAAGATGCGTCCCATATTCAATCCTTTCCAAGACATCCGATTTTTTTAAGAAATCGGATGTCTGTACGGTTCCTTTTTAGCCAAAGCCGCGACTGCCGCCGCCGCCGCTGAACCCGCCGCCGGAGAAGCCGCCGCTGAACCCGCCGCTGGAGCCGCCGCCGCTGCTGGCGCTGCGGGTGCTTTTGAGTACGGTGGACGATGAGTTGAGCATCCGGGTCAACCCTTTGGACATAGATTGCAGGCCGCCGCTCAACCCATCGGACATGCCTTGCAAGGTAGGCATTTGCACATCGCCACCGCCAGGCATACTTTTGCCGCGCATACCCCGGCCGGATGGATACCCGTGATACGGCCGGGGCATGTACCAGGGCGGAATCGGCGTCGTTTCCACCTTGGCGAACTTCCTGATCCAGGTGCGATCCATGCCAAAAGCGGTGGCGTAGGGCAGATATTCGTCAAAAATTTCCGCCGCTTCTTTCAGGTCAACGTACCGTTCGATGTTTTGTAAGAAATTTTTGAAAGCCAGCCATTGCGCCGCCGCTTCCGTACCCCGTTGGGTTTTCACTGGCATGTGGCGGGAGGCGATGAACAGAGCGACGCCGGTCAGAACGATGGCGAAGGCAGGACAAACGGCCGTACTCACACTGCCGCCTAAAACGATGGGCAGGCCAAAGAATGCCAGCGCCCCGGCCCCCAACACCACAAAGGAGAAGCAGCCATAACTGTTTCGCACCGTTTCTGGCGAGCGGGGAACCAACTGCTCGTTTTCCAGTTCTTCATACAACATTTTGCGTAATTTGGGCAGCTTGTTGGCGAATTTGTAGCGCAGGCTGTTTAATGACCGTTCCTCGCTGCCGCGGAAGATGGAGTCGAGGAATTTTTTCTCGTACGGCCGCAAATCCCCAGTCGGCTTATCCGTTCGTTGGAAAATGTGATTGCGCTTTTCCTCGGTGATGGTCAGGTAGCCGCGCCGGGCCAGATCAATCAGGGTGGAGATGATGTCGCGCATGTCCGCCTTTTCGTCCACCAGCGTGCCCACGATGGCCGGCGGCAAATCGTTGGGGGGGCGGGTGATGTATTCCGGCACCACCACGCCAATTTCCGGGTCGCGTCCCCAGACGTACCAAAGCGCCAGCGCCAACAGCGGCCCGGCCACCAGCAGGAACAGGGAGACGGCCAGCACAGCCAACCCCAACACGTCGCCCCGTTCTTCTCGCTGCTGCCAATCAGGCGCGGGGATATTGAGTAAGCCATGCGGAAACTGGACGCGCACTTCAAATTCGGTACCGGGGTAGAGGGATTGGTTGTTTTGGTAGGTGATGGTACGGCCGTCGCCGCTGACATTGATACGCACGGCATCGCTGGTTTCGCCGCCCACATATGCCGCTACCAGGTAATCGGCGGTTCCGGTGTACTGCTGCGGCCGTATCCCTTCCGGCAGGCGGATGGTGACGGCGCTGCTGTCAATCCGGCCCGGATGATCTTGGGGGATCGCCTTCCAGAAAATCTGGTCGCCGGAACCTTGTTCCAGCGTGCCTACCCGCACCGCTCCCTTCACCACATAGCTGAATGTGTACGTTTGCCGGCCGACGGCCGGGGCGAAGTACCAGTTGATAGTCACTTCGTCGGAGCTTTCGTCCACCTCAAACGTGTTGGGGGCATTACTGGAGGATTCGGTATAAGCGACGCCATTGCCGGAGACGCGAATCTCTTCAATGCCGTCGTTCAACCCTTTGCTGCCGGTGTAAATGACGCCGTAGCCAAAGGTGAATGGCTCCCCGGAGAAGTTGAGTACCTGGGTTTCCACAATGCGTAAATCCCCATTTTCCAGCAGGGTCATATCTACGTCGAATTGTTCCCAGTAAAAAGATTTGGTTTGGGCTTGACTGCTGTCCGCAATCAACAGGAGGAAAATAATCAGGGGGAAAATCAAAAGCCTTTTCAAGGTAGATGGCTTTCGCTTCATCGAGTCGCTCCTTAGCAGGTAAGGCGGAAGTTTGAAAGAGACAGGTAGATTATAAAGAATTTTTGTTGAATTGGGTATGATCATTTTTCGATTTTCGATTTTGGATTGCAGATTTTGAATTGACGGCCGTCATTCACCATTCTCAGTAGATCCAAAATCTGCCACGAATTGCACAAATTTCACGAATTAAGAACGTGTTTTTCGTGTAATTCGTGGCATTCGTGGCGAAAATCTTGATCTACTGATTCTCTCAATCCCACGTATAATACGGTACACTGTCAGTGGCAGTTGTACGGGTATGAAGATTGATGCACTTGCAGACCAACTCACTTTTCAGAGGCAGCCCAGGTGGTTGAATCAGCCAACACAACCCAGGCAGAAGGATTGACGCGAGGATTTCAACTCGGCAGCTACACCTTGCTGGAATTATTGGGGCGCGGCGGCGAAGGTTCCGTTTGGTCGGCCAGGGACGGCCGTCGCCGCCGCGTCGTCGCCCTCAAGATCATTCCCCGGCCCCCGGACGATTTCGCCATCGGCCAGGTGACTCGTGATTTTGAACGGCAGGTTCATCTCATCGCCAGCCTGGATCATCCCCATATTCTCCCCCTCTACGAATTCGACGACAGTGACGCTTTCTTCTATTTTGCCATGCGCTACAGCAGCTATGGCCCGCTGACCCGGCATCTGGCGCAGGGGCCGCTCTCCCTGGCGGACATGTTGGCGATGACGGCGCAAATCACGGCCGCGCTCACCTATTTACACCAAAAAGGGATCGTGCATCGAGATTTGAAGCCCAGTAACATCTTGTTGGACAGTCAGGGCCGCGCCTCCCTGTCCGATTTCGGGTTGGCTAAACGGCTGGCGGCGCAGACGAGGGCGCTGCACACCGGACGCGGAACCGGCCCCTACGCCCCCTACGAACAACACATGATGGACATGATCACCCCCCAATCCGACATTTACAGCCTGGGGGTGATGGTGTATGAAATGCTGGCGGGCAGGCTGCCCTGGGATGGAACCAGCGACCTGGCAACCCTCCAATTGCAAAAGCAGGAAACGCTGCCCGACTTGCGGCTGGCAGTCCCCGATATGCCGCCGGCCGTGCCCGAAGCGCTGCGCCGTTTGACCGCCTTTCATTGGAGAGACAGGCCGGCCACGGCCGCCGCCGCTTACAAATTGTTGGCCGAGGCAGCCGGAAGCCGCCAAACGGCCGTCGCCATCTCCGCCAAGGCCGCCGATGGCGCGTTGTTTGCCCAGGATGCGCAGCAACTGTTGCGTGAGGGGGTGGCGGATTGGCAGCCGGAGACAGAGCGATTCCGTATGAGGCTGTCTAACTTAGCCGTGATTGACGCCGCCTATACCCAAACGGGGAACGGCCGTCAGCCGGACGACGACTCCCCCTTTGACGCCGCCGTGAGCCGGTTCATGCTGCGCGGCGCGCTGGCGCACGATTACCGGCTGGATTATTGGTGGCAACAGGTTGCGCCAGAAGCGCGTGTGTGTGCGTGTGAGCAAGCCATCGCCGTTGAAAATGAAACCATCCAGGCGCGGGCGGTGGCGCGGCTGCTGGCAGAGACCGAGACAGCGGCCCAACCAATTTCTCTGCGTCCCCAAACCAGGCAGCAATTGGTGGATATGGCGGTGGGCGACGGGCAATGGACGCAGCGCAACCAGGCGCTGCAACTGCTGCTCCACGCCGTGCCGACGGCTGATCAATGGCGGCCGGTGGGCGTTTCTGAGACGGCCGACGCCGCGCTGGCGGCGTTAGCGGCGGAAAACAGCGCCTTGTCCCCATTGATTACCCGGTTAATCGGCCAGATGCGCAGCGAAACGGCCGTGCAATCCCTGCTCCAGCGCCAACCACAAATGGACGCGGCCCGGCTGCTGGATGCCCTCATCCTCATTTCCCAAACGGCCGGCAGCCTGCCGGGATCGGTTCCGCTGGGCTGGCGCCGGCGGGTGGCGGGGCGGCGGCTGCGCGACCAATTTCTGGAAGACCGGGAGGGGTTGTCCTGGTCACGAGCCTTGATCGGGTTGCTGGCCGGGTTGTTGGCGGCCGGGATGCTGCTGTTGGGCTGGTTTGATCAGGCTGCTATCCAATTGCGAGATATTTTGCTGGAACCGTATCCCGTCAGCGGCATTGTCACCATTGTGGAAGTGACGGATGAGAGTTTGGCCCGGTACGGCCGTTGGGATGATTGGCCCCGTTCCCGCCACGCCGAATTGGTGCAGCGGTTGACGGCCGTTGGCGCCGGCGCCATTGTGTTTGATGTACTGTTTGACGCCGAAACGGCCGATGACGCCGAAATGGCGGCAGCGATGATGCAGGCCGGGAATGTGGCGCTGCCGGTCTTGGGGCAGGGGGATGCGTTTGCCCAGGCGTCAGGCGTCGCCCAATACCGGGGCGGGGTGTGGCCGCAAACCAGGCTGGCCCAAGCGGCAGCCGGATTGGGCCACGCTAACATTTTGCACGACGCCGATGGGTAT
>JAJRVV010000190.1 GCA_024277135.1 Chloroflexota bacterium
CGCCGGTAGAGCCGTTGCGAATCGTTAATTTGGCGATGGATACGGCCGAGCCGCTGAGGTAGAAAACGCGATCCACACCGCCGCCATCAAGAATGACGCTGTTCATGCCGTCGCCAATGATGGTCAGGTCTTTGCTAGATAGGGTGACGTTGGTGTTACTGTAAGTTCCGGCGGCGATGTAAATGGTGGCGCCGGAGGTCGCTTTGCCAACGGCCGCAGCACGAGTAGCGCAGGCGTTGGCCGGGGAGAGGCAGTCGTTGGCGTCGCTGCCGGTGGTGGATACGTAGAAATCGCTGGCGGCGCGGGCTGTGCGGGAAACGGCCGTCATGCCGGCAAACGCCCACACCAGCGCCAGCGCCATCGCAAACATCGAAAATAAGATGATAGATTTTCTTTTCATAAGAGTCTCCTATTGTCAGGCGGGTTAATTTGCTGCCCCCTGGAAAGTGAAATTATAGAACAATTTATAAAATCGTTCTCTGGGCGATTTACAAAACGGTGTGTTTCATTTCAGTTGATATTACGGTAACTCATTTGAAACACACCCTTACAAAATCGCCCTACAAAGTGTTAAGCAGGCTTTTTGGTTTGTTGAACCATGCCAAAATAATTAACCATCTAGTCTCAGATGAACGCTTCAGCGCAAAATCAGCGGCAAGAAAACTCGAGAGTCTGTCTGCCCAACCAAGGCAAATTGGGCCGTCTGCGCAAACAGAATCACCAGTTCATTATCTTCTGACGATAACTGGCAGCCACCGCAAGGCAATACACCGACCCAATCGCCAAGGCCTTCATTCCAATACGCCAGATTCAGGCTGGACTCGTTGGTAATTCCTGCATCCTGCCAGTCGCTATCATCGTATTGGACGGTGATAGTAAATGGCATGTTGAAAGTTGTTACCGGGGCGCCATTGCTGTCTATGGCCGTTAACCGGAAGCCAATCCCGGCGTATGCGCTTACGGCCGTTTCCGTCTGATAGGCCACGCTTTTGCCAGGAACATAGTCGCTGCCTGACACCACACTAAATCCAGCGCCAAACGGGTTGGGCAGCCCATTAGTGGGAACGTAGGTGATTATGGTGTCGCCAGACACCGCGCCTGATGGAAAGTTCAGCGTTACCCCGCCGCCCGGCGATGTGAGGCCGCCGCCGCTGGAGTTGATTTTGGCGCTAACCGGGACGATTGGCGCGGCCGTCCAGTAACCACTGTTTACCCCATAGGTATTGCCGCGCATGCCGCCAATCGAGGCAGACTGGCCGACGCTGGAACGCAGCCCGTAGGAAGCAGAACGCATGTTTTGCCCTCCCTGGTCAAAAGCGTACCAGCTAATCGCGTAACCATTTACCGGCGGTGTGCTGGTTGCTGTTGGCGTAGGGGTCGGCGAACTGGCAGGCGTCACTGTGGGCGTATTGGTGGGCGTGTTGGTCGGCGTCGGCGTGTTGGTCGGCGTGGGCGTGGGCGTCGAAGTATCGTTGCGAAAAACAACCAGTTTGCCTCGCGGCGATAAGGGCACATACACCATGTGTAATAACTGGCCCATGGGCGCGCCGCCATCGTCCAACAACGGGACCACCCCGCTGTCGTAGTAGACCTGACGCAACGGCAGCACGGATGTAATGATGCCGCTGATTTGAACCGGCGCTTCATTGTGCAAGGTCTGGCTATTGAAATTCAGGTTAAAATAACCATCTATGAAGCTGTCGGATGGATAAAAAGCGCCGGCAGCCTGCTCCTCTACCCGCCCCGCGCTGAACAAGACGGGGTTTTCTACGAGCGACAGGCCGCCCAATACCGGATGGTTGGTATATACATCCATCCAGGAAAGTTCGAAACTGATGTCGGTACGGCCGTTTGCGTCGCTATCAAATGGAGCCGTGCGGTTCCAAAAACTGTAACCATTTAACGTGGCTTCTTGCAAGCCAAATCCGTTCACATCCAGGGCGATATGAACGCCCGTATCAAACGAGTCGCCGCCAGCGGCCGGTGGATAAGCGTTAGCGTCAAAGGTATATGGCCCTGACTCAAAAGAGCCGGACATATCAATCCCCCGGCATGGGCTGGTGATGGGGACGCTGCCGCCCGGCGGCTGTTCCTGTACCGAGTAATAACCAGTCGGCAAACCGGTGAAGGCTGCCAGGCCGGCCGCATCTGTTTGGGCGGTGTCTAACGCCGGGCCGGCGCAGCCGGCGCCAGCGTACAGGGTCAAGTCCACCCCCGGCAGCGGCTGCCAGTTTTGGTCTAATTTGAGCGCTGTAATTTCCCATGTCATTGGCCGGCCGCACATGGTTAATGACCAACTGTCTATTATGCCGACGCTGCCGGTGACCACGTCTATTACCTGGAGTGTCCAGGGGGCGAAGTCGCTGCCCATGCTCATCTGGTCAAAGGCGCTGAGTGGTTCCTGGGGACGGTAACCGCCGGCAAGCTGAACCGTTTCGCTGATGACGCTTTGGGCCGCTTCATCGTCAAAGGTAACATTGGTAAAGTTCGCGCCCTCGACAGCTGGTTGTGTCACCAGAGAAACAACAGTCATTCCACTCGGCGATATCAAATTTACCTGCAAATCGCTGGGAGCGGGGTGAGTGATATTGAGATTGACATTCACATCGCTAATCAGCAGCGTGCTGGTGATGTTCAAAGGCGCGCTTGCCCCGAAAGGTATGGCATCTGGAATAGGATAAGGCAGCCCCTGGGAGGCGGTGTAGGTCTGGCAAGAGGCGGCGGCCGGCAGGCGCGCCTCATTAACGGGAATCAACGCGCCGGATGGGACGCGGCGCGCCCGGTTTACCTGCGCCGCCCGCAACAAAGATGGGGTGATGCCGACCACAATGGCAATGGCGGCAGCAAAGAGAAAGATGTACCGAAACTTACTCATAATCATAACCCCTTCAGTTCCGAAGTCCCCAATAATTATTACCCATTGGGGAGCAAGAGTATCTTCTCAAAAACTTGGGGAAGCTCGGGCCGGCCCCGGTGTGGCGCAGTCGGGAGACCAGCCGCAGCCCCGAAATATTGAGATGATACGAGCAAGACTTAAAAAAACCTGTACATGCTTATGGCGCAGCGCAATTACCGGGCGTAGAACCACATTTCATGATAAAGGCCAACTTGTAAAATGGCGGCAAGTTACTACTCGGCAAGGTGTCGAAGTCTATGTTGACGCCATGGATGTGAGATCCGCCAGCGACATTGGTAACCGGCTGGCCTGACTGGGGCGAGGGGACTGATTCTAAGGATGGGTAGCCAGGCCGGTCAATCGGCGGCCCCGTAAACGTAGTCGTATATGTGCCGTGAGTGTGGGTAATTGTGCCGCCCACGTATCCCGGTTGTTCACCCGGGTTGGTTCCGTAGATGAATTTGCCGCGCAGGTCGGGCGTTCCATTTGTGCCATCTGCTAAAGCCCATCCGGCGGGGACGTGTACAGTGAAGCCAGACCACATGACGATGACGCCGGGCGGAACTTCTCTTGCGGCCGTGACTTGGGTGGTGCCGTCAGGAAATTGAAAACCGCCGCTGGTGGCATTTATTGTTCCGCTAATGGTCAGACCAGTACCGGTTCCCGACCACGTTTCGCCAAAATGATTGTGATCGCTACGGGCAGCCGTGTTTGCTGAACCGTCCCCGCCAAAGTTAGCGCTAAACTCGCTGTTAGTTAAGGTCAGACCAATCCCGGCTGTGTATTGGGTGTCATTATCTACGTCGTCGGCGAAGCCGGCGGGCAGCCCCGTCAGGCCGCTCCAAGGCGCGGATTGGGCGCTGGCGGCAGCGGTTGAGGTGATCGACTGTCTGGCCGTGAGGGCGTAGCTGACGCTGGCCAGTCGTTGGCGCGGGGAGAGGGTTTCGTTGTTTATGGTGACTTCTAACCAGAGACCGGTATTGGTCTGTATCAGGTTGTCCAAGTCGCCGGCGGCGGCGGCGCTGTTGAGGATGACGTTGAAACGGCCGTTACTGTCTGTAGTTATTCCAGTATGTGTTTCTTTCCAATCAAAAACGCCTCCTGTCGGTTGCTGGTACAACATGAAGGTGATGTCTACCGTCACCCCAGCCTGGGGGACGCCATTGGCGTCGGTCAACTCCCCTTGATAGTTAATGAGGATAGGCGGGCCGGAGGCGGCGGCCGTTGTTCCTGTGTTAGATAGCGCGGTCTCATCCGCCATCACCCCCCCGGTTCCGCCGTCCTCTTGGGCCAGCCCGCCGCCGGCTATAAGCATCAGCAGCAGGGTAACAGCCACTATCGCCACGCCCCAAGGAGCCGCCTGCCGGCGGCCTCCAACCGAGTTTAGCCAATCTTTCCAGAAAACATGTTGGTTATTCATGTTGTTCTCCTTATACTTTGAATTCGTCAAGGGTTAACCGACCAATAGAAATGTTTACTTGGGGGCTGCGGCCGTGTCTGACTCTTCGCCGCCTGCGGGCAACACTTTTTCCCCCGTCTCCTCTTCTAAAAAAGCGACCAACGCCGTCAACGAAGAGAAGCCTTGCCGTTCGCCCGTGCGCGGATTTTCCAGATGCGCCCGCCAAACAGTACCTATCCTGTCATCGGCTGGCCACAGCCGCAGCAAGTAAGCGGTATAAGGAAAAGAATTTGTATCAGACATGGGGTTGACAGCTCCCGTTTTGTGCCGCATTCATTACTCATCGCCGCCCGATTTATAAAATCGGGCGGCGATATCTGAGCAAATCCAATGATTCGTTGCCCAATCATAAAGGGCAAACGTCGAGAGAACGTCGAGAGAAAGCGGTTTCCTGCGCTCAACCAAGACAAAATACCTGCTAATGCAATACAAGATAACGGCCGTAAAAGAGTATAATAAGCAAAATCTGATCGCTGTGGAGGCGTTTTGATGCTCGCCCTATCATTGATGGGCCAACCTTTGATCACATTAGATGGCGATCCCGTCACCGGGTTTGTCTCGCAAAAGGCGTCAGCATTGCTGGCTTATCTGGCGGTTGAATCTGATCAGCCACACGGTCGTCCCGCCCTGGCCCACATATTTTGGCCTGACCAAACAGAAGCGGTCGCCCGTAAAAATCTGCGCGACATCCTGTTTAATTTGCAAAAACTATTGCGAAATCGGGACGCCAATCCCCCCTACCTCATCATCACCCGCCACACCATTCAATTCAATAACGACAGCGCCCACTCCCTGGACAGCAAAGCATTTACCGACTGGATGACCGCCAGCGAAACCCATTGCCACAAACAAATAGAAACCTGCCGCCTCTGCGCTCACCGTCTGCAACAGGCCATCGAACTGTACCGGGGTGATTTTTTGAGCGGAACCTTCGTCAGCGGCAGCGCCACATTCGAACATTGGCTGGCTCTGAACCGGGAGCGGTTACAGCAATTGGCGCTGGAAGGGTTGAATCACCTGGCCCGCTTTCATGCCCGACGCCAAGAATTTACCCAGGCGCGCCGGTTCGCCCAGCGACAGGTGGAATTAGCGCCCTGGTTGGAAATCGCCTATCGTCAGCTGATGGCCTTATCCGCCTTAATGGGGCAGCGCGGCGCGGCCCTGGCCCAGTTTGAAACTTGCCGTCAGCGTTTGGCGGTGGAATTGGACGTGCCGCCTGGGCCGGAGACAATGGCGCTTTACGAACAGATCAAGGCTGGGCGACATCCTCTGACAACCGCATCGCTGCCCATTATCTCGCCGCCGCCGCGCCAAATTCCGGCGCAAACCACCACCTTTTTGGGCCGGAAGCAGGAGCAATTGGCGATCGCCGACTGTTTGCAAAACCCGGATTGCCGCATGTTGACGTTGGTCGGTCCCGGCGGCAGCGGCAAAACGCGGCTGGCGATTCAAGCGGCCGCAGATGAAGTCACTAATTTTGAGCACGGCGTCTTTTTTGTGCCGCTGGCCGCGTTGGAATCGGCGCACAATCTGCCGTTGGCCGTAGCCGAGGGGTTGAATTTGGCGTTGATCGGCAACAAGCCGCCACAGACGCAACTGCTTGATTATATGAGGGAAAAAGAGATGCTGTTGGTGTTGGATAATTTTGAGGGGCTGATGGGAGACGGCCGTCAAACGACCGCCCCCGATTTTCTGACAAACATTCTGCAAAATGCCCCCCGCGTGGCCTTGCTCATCACTTCCCGCCAGCCCGTCGGTTTGCAGGCCGAGCGTCTTTTCGATCTGGAAGGATTATCCTATCCGGACGCCGACGTCCAGACTGATTTTGAGCGGTGCGATGCCATCCAACTGTTTTTGGAACGCGCTTGTTGGGTGCAGCCCAACTTTAAGGCAGAGTCGGAAGAGACCTTGACCGCCATTGCCGCCATTTGCCGGTTAGCTGAAGGGCTGCCGTTGGGCATCGAATTAGCGGCGGCTTGGGTCAGGGAGATGACCAGCCATGAGATTCTGGAGGGGATGATTCAGAGCCTGGATACGTTGGCTACCTCGCGGCGAGACGTGCCGCCGCGCCACCGGAGTTTACGCGCCACGTTCGCCTATTCCTGGGATATGCTTTCGTTGGATGAGCAATGCGCTTTTTGCGATCTGTCTGTTTTCCGCGGCGGGTTTGTAGCTGAAGCGGCTATGGCTGACAAACAAACCCTTTCCGCCCTGGTTGAGAAATCGTTGCTGCGGCGGGGGGCGGACGGCCGCTACCAGATTCACGAACTGCTGCGCCAGTTTGGCGATGAAAAATTGCGCCAGGACCCCGCCGCCGAACTAGCCGCCCGCGATCATCATTGCGCCTGGACAGCCAGTTTTTTGCAGGAGTGGGAACCGCACCTGAAAGGGGGGCGGCAGTTGGCGGCGTTGACCCAAATTGGCAGCGAGATTGAAAACGTGCGCGCTGGCTGGCATTGGGCAGTGGCCCAAAAAAAGGAAAAGGAGATCGTTCAATCCGCGCCTGCCGTCACCTTGTTTTATGATACGCGGGGCTGGTTTCAAGAAGGATGGGAGATGTTCAATCAGGCGGCGGCGGCCATGCCGGATTCGGGCGTATTGTACGGCCGTCTCCGCGCCTACCAGGCCGCATTCGCTTACCGCATAGGTGATTACGAACAGGCGCACGATTTATTTCAACAAAGTCTGGCCCTATTCCGCCGGTTGAAAGCCATACCAGAAACCACTTACGCGCTCAACGGATTGGCCGCCATCGCCACATTTCGCGGGCAATATGCCGAAGTCAAACAACATGCGGCCGAAAGCCTGACCATCGCCCAAAAAACCGGCGATTATTACGAAGAAGCCAGAAGCCTGGACATTTTGGGGATCGTCGCCCGATATGAAGGTCATATGCAAGATGCCAAAACCTATCTTCAAGCCAGCCTCAAAATTCACGAACGACTGGGCAATCAATTTGGGTTGGCGCGGAGCTATAACCACCTGGGCAATGCGGCCGTTTCTGAAGGCGCTTACGAAGAAGCCTTAACCATGTTTAGCAACGCCAGGGAGATAAGCCGGGCCATCAATTACCGGTTCCTGATGGCCTACCTGCTCAACAACCTGGGCAACGTCGCCGTCCATCTGCAAAAACACCAAGAAGCCAGCTCCTACTTCCAGGAAGCGCTGACCCATTTCAAAGAGCTGGGAGACCAATTTGGCGTCGGCCTGGCGCAGAATAATTTAGGCCATATTGGTTTATTGACAGGGGATGATGAAGAGGCTGAAAAACTGTTCCGGGCAGCCATCCAGGCGGGGTTGTCCATGCAGTCGCTGGCGTTGGTGTTGGATGCGCTGGTTGGAATCGCTGCGTTACGTTCCAGAGAAGGGCAAAAAATCGAGGCATTGGCATTGGCGACGCTTATCTTGCATCATCCGGCGACTCGCAGCGAAACGAAAGAAAAAGCGGAACCCTTGTCGGCTGAATTAACCGAAACGCTTCCAGCGGAACAAGCCGCCGCCGCCCGGTCGCAGGGGGAAACGCTTTCTTTTACGGAAGTGACGGCCGCCATTCTCTCGTAACCGCCCAATCCCTTTCGCGCTCTCAAAACGCAATCGTGAAATCGCCGCTATTTTTGGCACGGCCGTTTCCCCTGTGGTATCTTTTAATCACACGGTAGCCGCGGTTTCTTACCGCGCTTACTTACACCCGCGCGGTTAAGAAACCGCGGCTACAAGCTTAACAGATTTGAAGAATTATTGCGTCCTGTTTTTCGAGAATTAGAAATACTTACAATGAAAAACGCCAACCTCCGCCAAACCCGCGACCTGCTCCTCCCCCGCCTCATCTCCGGCGAACTGGACGTGTCGCAACTCGATATTGCCCATCCCGCCACGCCGCGCGGTCGCGGTAAGGAAACCGCGGCTACGTTATGAGCGGGTAGCCGCGGTTTCCCAACCTCGCCTACATTAAATGAAGGAGAAAACCATATGTCTGTTACCTACACCAACCGCAAAGGCGATACCTACCATCTCCACCAGGGAACCACCAAAAAAGGGAACCCCAAATATCACTTCTCCAAGAAAGAGCCGGGCGCGCCAGTAGAAACCATCCCCGACGGCTACGAAATCTACGAAAACCCCAACGCCCAGGTCTTTCTGCGCAAAATCAAACCTAAACTAATCACCGACGCTGAACATGCCATCGTTAAGCGGGGCATAAAAAAACACGCCCGCGTAGACGCCATCGTTGACGTCAAAAAAAACGTCATCACCGTCCATACCGTAGACCAGGACTTCGGCCCCCTGCTCAAAGAACTTGGCATTTTGGGTCTGCGTCCGGGCGTACAAGACACATTAGCCCGCAACCGCACCTACACCCCCATGATGCGCTTCATCCTCGAAGATAAACAAGAGCGCGCCTTCATCGCCGAGCGATTCTGCTTCCGTGGTTCCATTGACGATTGGATTTACATCGGCGGCCCGGATTCACTGGAAAAACTGGTGCGTCAATACGCGCCACATCTGGAGCAGGAGTCTTTTTATGAACTATACTAACCATGCAGGGACGCGATAAGAAATCGCGGCTACATCGCTACATGTAACCGAGGTTTCCTAACCTCGCCCCCAAAACGCGATAAGAAATCGCGGCTATGGGAGATAATATGAAAAAAACGGTGCGGGCACGGATACGGCGGGCGTATGTGGATGAAGGGCTGTATTTTATCACCGTTGTCACCCGCAACCGCCGCCGCATCTTTGCCGCTGATGAAGAAATTGAACGTCTACGTGAGACGATGCGGTATGTGAAAACACTTCATCCTTTTACCATGCGCGCTTACGTTTTCTTGCACGAGCATTCCCATCTGCTGATTCAGGTAGGAAATACAACAAATATCTCCAGGGTGATGCACTCGATTAAGCGGAATTATACGTTGAATTACAAAGCGGCGTGGGGGGTGAACGGCCGTGTCTCCCTGCGGCAGCGCAACTTTTGGGATCACGTCATCCGCAACGAACGGGATTACAAAAATCACCTGGACTACATCCATTACAATCCAGTCAAATACGGGCGCGTGTCACGGCCGGAAGATTATCCACATTCGAGCTACAAAGAATACATGCGCCGGGGTTGGTATGAAATGGGTTGGGGCCACACCGAACCCGACGGCCTCGCCGACGTGGACACCTCCGAACCGTAACCGCGGCATCCCTGCCGCGCTAAACCGTAACCGCGGTATCCTTACCGCGCAGCATAAGCGCGGTAAGAAACCGCGGCTACTTGTTTAATTCAAATTCTCAAAAATTCCGGCCGCGCCCATGCCGCCGCCGATGCACATCGTCACCATGCCCAACTGCAAATCGCGCCGCTTCATCTCGTGCATGATCTGTACCGTCAGCTTGGCCCCGGTGCAGCCCAGCGGATGCCCC
>JAJRVV010000191.1 GCA_024277135.1 Chloroflexota bacterium
ATGCACTCCCTGGCTTACGGCCTCACCCAATTCGACTGCCCCATCACCTTCGTCTCCCCCGAAGGGCAGCGGCTCAGCGAAGAAATGAAGGCTGACCTGAAAAAATACAGCTTGAACTTCAACGAAGTGGAGCATGTGGAACAGGCCATCGCCGACGCCGACGTCATTCTGGTTGAGCCGGTGGTGCAGCCCGATTACACCAAATCCCGCGACGAACGCACCGGCGAGGTTGACTTGACCCCCGCCAACTACAAGATCACCCGCGACCTGCTGGAAAATAAAGCCAAATCGGACGCCATCCTGCTGCATTCCCTGCCGCGCATGGACGAAATTCCGGCCGATGTGGACATCACCCGCTGGTCCCGCTACTGGCAGGAAGCGTTTAACGGCGTTGTCATGCGTATGGCGTTGTTGGCGTTGATTTTGGGCGCGACGGAGTAAGTAATAATGAACTGTAAATAACGAATTGTGAATTGTGAATGATTTTCATTCACAATTCACAACTCACAATTCATTATTTGATACGTCATGGCTGATACGGTTCTATGCCGCTCTATTTATGGCAATACGGCGCTGATTCCCCGCAAAAAGCTGAAATTTCGGCCGTCGGTGTATGCAATTGTTGTGCATGAAAACAAAGTCCTGTTGTTGAAATCACGCAGTACCGGTTTGTTGGCGTTGCCGGGCGGCGGTATTGAATTGGGCGAGACGATAGTTGATGCGTTGCAGCGGGAGCTGCGGGAAGAGACGGGGATTGAGGTGGATGACGGCCGTTTCCTTCGTTTCGATGAATCGTTTTTCTACTACGATCCCTCCGATAACGCCTACCACGCTTTCAGATTTCTCTACGCCTGCCAGCCATTAAATTTTGATTTGGTCGCTGATGAAGATGTGGATGATGGAGAGAATGAAAAGCCGCGCTGGTACGATATTGACAGCCTGACGGCCGAACAATTGCTGTTTTCCGGCGATTTTGTGGTGTATTATCTGAAGGGTTCTATGGCAGCAGATCACGGACGGGGATGACGGCCGTTTCCATCCCATCCACCGCCAGCGGAATCTCGTCCTCTTCCCGGTAAATAACCAGATGCCGGTAAGTTGGACTGGGTGAGGCGCTCAATGGTTCCGTATACACCTCAATCTGGCGCTCAGGCAAATTAACAATCCAATACACTGGAATTCCCGCTCGCGCGTAGATGCGTTTTTTCCGCGTTTGATCCTGTTGCAAGGTAGCGTCAGAAACCTCCGCCAGCAAGGCAACATCTTCCGGCGCAGGATGGCTTTGCACAAAATCGCGCCGCTGGCCGCGAACGATGAACACATCCGGCTCCGGTTCGCTGTCCTGCATCGTTATTGGTTGTTGAGAGCTAGCAAAGGGATCATCAAAAAACAGACGCGCAAAAAGTTTGTCAATTGTTTGTGTAACAAAGGCATGAGGAGGATGAACTGTCGTTTTTTCAATTAAAAACCCTTCAAGGAGTTCCAAACGGTCGTTTTCCGTAAGCGCCCCTTTCCGAATCATTTGATGATACCGCTCAACGCTCATCCGCCACAACCGGGCAGGCGCAGATGCTGACTTTCTTGTCGCAGATGAAAAAAGCTGTGTCATGTGACCATCTCGAAAAATGATGAAGCAAAACAAATTATATCATACGTTAACAGTCGAATAGTCCGCAGCAATTAGCCTGATTACCTGACTAAAAGAGTACCGGACTAAAAGACAAGGAGACCCATTATGCAAACAGGTTTAAGAGGTAGAGATTTTATTAGCGACCTCGATTTCTCAAAAGAAGAGGTCGAAACAGTTTTAGATTTGGCCTGGGACTTGAAGATGAAGCGGGCTATGGGCGTGTCCCACGCTTCCCTGCGCGATAAGGTGTTGGCGATGTTGTTCTTCTTCTCCAGCACCCGCACCCGCGGCAGCTTTGAGGCTGGCATGGCCCAACTGGGCGGCCACGCGGCTTTCATCGAAAGTCGGACGACGCAGGTATCGCATGGGGATACGGAGAAGGAATTGGGCGCGATTTTCGGCCGTTACTTCGACGGCATCGCCATTCGTCACGTGGATTGGGGCATTGGCAACAACTACCTCAACAACGTGGCCTCTGCCTCCCGTGTACCCGTCCTCAACATGCAGGACGAAATCTACCACCCGCACCAATGCCTGGCCGACTTGATGACCATCATGGAAAAGAAAGGACGCAACCTGCGTCGCAAGAAGATGGTTGTCTCCTGGGCATATGCCTCCTCCTATCTCAAGCCGATGTCGGTCCCGCAATCGCTCATCCTGCAAATGCCCCGTTTTGGCATGGATGTGGTGCTGGCTCATCCGCCGGAATTTGAACTGATGCCGGAGATTATGGAGCAGGCGCAGGCGATGGCCAAGAAATACAACGCCGGTTTTGAGGTTGTTCACGACATGAAGGAAGCGTGCCAGGACGCCGACGTGATTTACGCTAAATCCTGGGGGCCGCTGATGACAACCCATGACCAGGAAGAAGGCAAGAAAATCCAGGATTCGTACCAGGATTGGTATGTCAATGACGAGTTGATGGCGCTGGGCAAGGATGACGTGATTTACATGCACCCGCTGCCGGCCGACCGTGACATTGAAGTTGCTAGTTCTGTGTTGGACGGCCCGTACTCGGTTGTGTTCGACGAAGCTGAAAATCGCCTGCACGCGCAAAAAGCGGTCATGGCGCTGACGATGTCGTAAGAAAGTTACACAGAGTTACACGGAGAAGGCACAGAGATTCACAGAGAGGAGAAGAGGAGATAATTCTCTAAATTCTCTGCGTATCTCTGTAAAAACTCTGCGAGTCTCTGTGTTCCTTCCCCTAGGAGACCCACTATGAGTAAAAAACTAGCCGTCGTTGCTGTGGGCGGTAATTCACTGATTACAGATAAAAACAACCCTGATGTGCCCCATCAATGGGACGCAGTGCGGGAAACGTGCAAGCATCTGGCTGACATGATTGAAGATGGCTGGACGTTGATCGTGACGCACGGGAATGGCCCTCAGGTGGGCTATATTTTGCGGCGCAACGAATTGGCGGCGCCGGAAGTGCATACCACGCCGTTGGATATCATCGGCGCCGATACGCAAGGCTCGATTGGCTACATGTTACAGCAGGCGCTGCGGAATGAGCTGTACAGCCGGGGCATCAAAAAGCCGGTGGTGTCTGTGGTGACGCAGGTGCTGGTTGACAAGGATGATCCTGGTTTTCAGAATCCGTCCAAACCGATTGGCAGCTTTCTGGAAGAAGCGGACGCCCGCAAGTTTGAGAAGGATGGCTGGCAGGTGGTGGAAGATGCCGGCCGGGGCTGGCGGCGGGTGGTGGCTTCGCCGATTCCCAAACGTGTCATTGAGCAGGATGCCATCAAAACATTGACCGATGCGGACAATATCGTGATTGCGGTTGGCGGCGGCGGTATTCCGGTGGTCCACAATACTAAAGGGGAACTGCGGCAGCTGAAAGGCGTGTACGCTGTGATCGATAAGGATCGGGCGACGAGTTTGCTGGCGAAGGAATTGGACGCGGATCTGTTGTTGATTAGCACGGCCGTCGAGAAAGTCGCTCTTAACTTCGGCAAAGAAAACGAGGAGTGGCTGGACAGCATGACATTAGCCGAAGCCAAACAATATCTGGCCGAAGGCATCCACTTTGCCCCCGGCAGCATGGCGCCCAAGATGGAAGCAGTCGTCAGTTTCCTGGAAAATGGCGGCAAAAGAGCTTTAATCACCAACCCGCCCAATATTGCCCGCGCCCTGCGCGGCGAGACGGGGACGTTTATTACGCCGTAGTTATCAGTCATCAGTTGTCAGTCGTCAGTGTTTGGTATTTGCTGAACACTGATAACTGAACACTGAACACTGAACACGGGAAACTGAATAATGGATCACATAAAACACCTAAAATGTCTCATCTGCGGCAAAGAGTACGCTACAGATGAAATTGAGTACATCTGCCCCGATCATGGCAACGAAGGCATTGTGGACGTGCGTTACGATTACAACCTGATCAAAATGCGCATCAGCAAGGAAAGTCTGGCTAAAAACAAGGATTACACCATCTGGCGCTACAAGCCGCTGCTGCCGATTGCGGCGGATGCGGCCGTGCCGCCGCTCTCGATTGGCTGGACGCCGTTGTACGACGCGCCTCGGCTGGCGGAGAAGTTGGGCTTGAAGCAGGTATGGGTGAAGGATGACGGCCGTCTGCCCACCGCCAGTTTCAAAGACCGGGCCAGCGCCATCGCTGTCGTCAAAGCGCAGGAAAAAGGGGCGGAGATCATCACCACCGCCAGCACCGGCAACGCCGCCGCCGCTCTCAGCGGCATCTGCGCCAGCGTGGAACAGCCGAACGTCATTTTTGTGCCGGAAGCAGCGCCCCCGGCCAAAATTGCCCAACTGCTCGTTTACGGCTCGACAGTGATGCTGGTGAAGGGAACCTACGATGACGCCTTTGAACTATGTCTGGAAGCGGCGGCTGAGTACGGTTGGTATAATCGCAATACCGCCTACAACCCGTACATGACTGAAGGGAAGAAAACGGCCGTTTACGAAATCTGCGAACAGTTAGACTGGAACGCCCCCGGCGTCATCTTCGTCAGCGTGGGCGATGGCTGCATCATCGGCGGGCTGCACAAAGGGTTGAAAGACCTCATGGCGCTGGGCTGGATCGATCAGATGCCGCGCATCATCGGCGTGCAAGCCGAAGGCAGCGCGTTTATGTACGAAGCGTGGCGCGATGGCGAAGACGTGCTGACCAAAGCGCCCGTCTCCGGTATCACCGTCGCCGACAGCATCAGCGCCGGGCTGCCCAGGGATCGGATCAAGGCATTGGCGGCCGTGACCGAAACCAACGGCGCCTACATCAGTGTCAGCGACGACGAAATCCTGGAAGCGATTCCGGCATTGGCTCGCGGCGTCGGCGTCTTTGCCGAACCGGCCGGCGCTACCGCCTACGCCGGGTTGATCAAAGCCGCCGCCGAAGGGTTGGTCAGCAGCGACGACCGCATCGTCGTCCTCAACACCGGCAATGGCCTGAAAGACATCAAAAGCGCGATGAAATCGGTGGAGATGGCAGGCACAAAAGCCAGCCGCGTCGAGCCGAATCTGGCTGATTTGAAACGGGTGATGGCAAAACTCTGATACTGGAACAATGATGTTCTGTGCTAAAATAACGGCAACAACTATCATTGAAAAGAATCAAATAAATAGCATAATCACCTTGTGAAGGATAGCCTTTCATAAATTCATCCTTCATAATTATGAGGTAAGCCATGAACGTAAAACTTGTTCACCACCGGTTCACCGTTAAACAGTATGATCAAATGATCGCCGCCGGCGTGTTTCATGAAGACGACCGTCTGGAGTTGTTAGGAGGGGAAATCATTGAAATGAGTCCAACAGGTATGTTCCATGCCGCCTGTGTAAAAAGATTAAATCAGGTATTTAGCCAACAATTAGGCGCAAAGGCGATTGTTGGCGTTCAAGACCCCATTCACCTGGATCGTCATTCTGAGCCGGAACCTGATGTCGTTCTGCTAAACCCTCGCCCTGACTTTTATATGCAAGGACACCCCGAACCGGAAGATGTCTTTTTAGTGGTGGAGGTCGCTGAAACGTCATTGGCATATGATCGTGAAGTCAAACTGCCATTATATGCGCGCGCGGGCATCATGGAAGTGTGGATAGTAGATGTTGGGCAATCAACGCTGGAAGTTTACCGGCAGCCTGTTGTCGACAAGTATACCGAAACGATACGGCTGGTAAGTGGCGATTCTATTTCCCCGCAGGCATTTCCCGATTTGACAATTCAGGTAGAGCAAATTACCGGCTAACGGCTTATGAGCGGCGTTCGCTGACGTCATCTGCTGCAAAGATGGCTCAATTGACTGGCTGCGCGCGGGGCGATTGCAACGCAAAACAGCACGCATGCCTTTACAGAGCATTCGGTTTGTTGCACGATGTTTATACATTCGTTATACAAAGGAGCGTCAAAGCGGCGAAAACGGCCGTAATCACCACCCGTATCGAACCGACATTAAAACAGGAGGTTGAAACCGTATTGGGAGAATTAGGGATGACAACCTCTCAAGCAGTTCTTCTATACTTCAAACAAATCGCTTTGCAGAAAGGGTTGCCCTTCCCTGTAAAAATCCCTGATCGCCAAGAGTTATTCATTGACCAACTGATGGATTCCCCCATCAAGCAAGCAGATTTTCGGCCGTTAGCGCGAGATGAACTTCATGAGCGTTAACCAACGCAGTTTCATCGACTCCAACATATGGCTTTACGCATTTGTCGAGGCAGATAACATCGCTAAAACAAAGCAGGCTCGAGATCTAATCCGATCCGTTGACCCTGTTATCAGCACACAAGTCATCAATAAAGTTTGTGTTAACCTGATCCGCAAAGCCGGATTCACCGAAAAACAGATTCGCCTGTTGGTCATTTCGTTCTTCGCCAAGTATACAATTGTCCAATTAGATCGGGCGATTTTGCTGCTCGCTTCCCAACTAAGGGGGCGCTATTCTCTGTTATTTTGGGACAGCATCATCGTCGCATCTGTTATAAACGCATCCGTTGCACAGCTATATTCAGAAGACATGCAAGACGGGCTGTTAGTCGCCCAGCAATTGCAAATTATCAACCCATTCAAAAGCGAGTAAACCATGACTGATTTAATTGATTTAACCATTCACGACGAAGCAAAGCTGGAGCGCGCTATCGAGCGCGCCCGCGAACAAAACATCATCATCCCCACCTTTAAGCAGATGATCAACCCGGAACTCATCCCGGACAGCGTCAAAGAAAAACTGTCAGATGTCGGCTTGTGGGACTTGAACCCGCTGAACCTGTTCCGCATCACCTGGCACAACGAGGCCAAAGAAAAGGGCGGCAAATTCGGCGGCGTCAACTACCTGGAACTACCCGAAGCATTGACCGGCGTAGACGCCCGCATCTTTGTGTTGATAGGCAAATGGTTCCCCACCGGGGCGCATAAAGTCGGGGCGGCGTTTGGCTGCCTGGTTCCCCGCCTCGTCACCGGCCAATTCGACCCCACCACCCAAAAAGCGGTCTGGCCCTCCACCGGCAATTACTGCCGCGGCGGCGCGTATGATTCCAACCTGCTGGCCTGCGAATCCATCGCCATTTTGCCGGAAGGGATGAGCCAGGAACGGTTTGACTGGTTGGCAGATGTGGCCGGCGAAACTATCAAGACGCCTGGTTCCGAAAGCAACGTCAAGGAAATTTTCGACAAATGCTGGGAACTGCGCCAATCGGGCGAAGATTTGGTCATCTTCAACCAGTTTGAAGAGTTCGGCAACTATTTGTGGCATTACGAAGTTACTGGTCGGGCGATGATGGAAGTGTTGAACCAGGTGATGGGCGAAAATGATCGTTTTCGGGCCACCGTCTCCAACACCGGCTCCGGCGGCACCATCGCTTGCGGCGATTACATGAAAGAGCAGTTCCCGCACAGCAAAGTGGTCGCCAGCGAGGCGTTGCAATGCCCCACGCTGCTCAGCAACGGCTTCGGCGCGCACCGTATCGAGGGCATTGGCGACAAACACGTGCCCTGGATCCACAATGTCAAAAACACCGACATCATCACCGCCATTGACGACAACGGCCCGATGGCCCTCATCCGCCTGTTCAATGAAGCTGTCGGCCAGGAGTACCTGGTCAGCCAGGGCGTGGACGCAGATTTGGTGGCTGATTTGCCGCTGCTGGGCATTTCCAGCATTGCCAACGTGTTGGCCGCCATCAAAACAGCCAAATATTACGAGATGGACAGCCATGACGTACTCATCACCGTCGCCACCGATTCCATGGAAATGTACGAAAGCCGTCTGGTGGAATTGACTGAAGAGCAGGGCGAATTTACGAATCTGGATGCGGCCGGGGTGTTTCACCAATACCTGTGGGGTGAATCTACTGACAACATGCAGGAATTGACTTACGTGGATCGCAAGCGCATCCACAATCTGAAATACTTCACCTGGGTGGAACAGCAAGGCAAGACCTACGAGGAGGTTCAGGCGCAGTGGTATGATCCTGATTACTGGACGAGCATTCACGGCCATGTGGATGAGATTGACGCATTGATTGACCAGTTCAACCAACGGGTTGGCTTGTTGTAACCGGACACTTTTTCACCACAAAAAAGGGGCTTCGGATTGAAGCCCCTTTTTGTTTTCACCGCATTCAGCATAATGAGAGATATGGATTGTGACGGCCGTTACCCACAACATCCCCCTTTACACCCTCAACCTCAAGGATTTCCGCTATATCCCCGAACTGAGACTTTACCAGATGGTTGTGTGATGACGGCCGTTTTACGAAACTATCTGCGGGGGGTTTAGCTTTTCTTGCACCCAGAGATTGACCAGGGTCTCTACGGACACGCCGCTATCTTGGGCTCGTTTTTTACAACCTCGGCCAGGTCAGCGGCAATGGCTACGATAGTGATGTGATCATCTGGCGCATATTCAAACTCGACAATGTGAGAAGCATAATCGGCCACGCTGTGTTCGTCCCAAAAGGCGGACGCTTCGCGGATGCTCATTTCATCGGGAATCGGCTCTTTTTAAGCGGCTATATTGTTTTCGTTCCTTCTTGTTCATGTTGCGGGCGCTGATGATCAAGGCTTTAGCGCCTGCTTTGCGGATAAAAACAACGGTGATGTAACGGCCGCTATCGGTACGGCCGTATGCAGCGTAGACATGTTCACCATCAATTTTGCCGCGCTCCAAGAAACGGTATTGAGGGCCAGTGGCAAAAACTTGTTCGACTTCAGCAGGGGATAAATGCTGTGTTTCTGTTCTCGTTGCGGATAATTTTACAGCAAATATGACCGCCATCAATCCTGGATGGCTATGTTTGTTCTGGAAGACGGCCGTCCCCCCACCACCAGGGAACTTTTCGCCACTCGTCTGCGTCTTACCCGATAGTCAGAAATCGGATTTTTCCAAAAAATCCGATTTCTAAAAATCTGGAGGACACAGCGATGAAGAAGATAACCTGGTTCATTTTATTCGTTAGTTTGTTGTTTGGTTTGTTGGGGGGCGGCACGGCCGTAGCCCAGGAACCGACGCCCCCCATCATCATCGAACCCCCTTTACCCCCCATGCCCCCCATCTGGAACTTTGAAGGCTTGAAAATCGAATACCAGCGCGTGGATGTCACCATCGAAAACCAGGTGGCGACCACCCGCATTGACCAGTTGTTCGTCAACGACAACGATTGGATGCTGGAAGGAACCTACCTGTTTCCTTTGCCGGAGGGGGCGGCCGTGTCCCAACTCACCATGTGGGTAGACGGGCAGGCCATCGAAGCCAAAATTTTGCCCCAGGCAGAAGCGCGGGCAATCTACGACGAAATCGTACGCCAACTGCGCGACCCGGCCCTGTTGGAATACGTGGGTACGCAAGCCATCCAGGCCAACGTCTTTCCCATCCCGCCCCGCGATGAGCGGCGCGTCGAAATCGAATACAGCCAGATTTTGCCCGCCGACAACGGTCTGCTCCATTACGTCTACCCCCAATCCACCGACCTGTACACCAACACGCCGCTGGACGAGCAAAGCATCCGCGTGGAAGTGCGCTCTAACGAAGCCATTCGCGCCATCTACTCCCCCAGCCACCCCGTCGCCATTGACCGGGATGGCGAATTCCGCGCCATTGTTGGTTTTGAGGACGCTGCTGTGCAGGCGGACACTGATTTTGAACTGTACTACGCCGTTTCGCCGGAACAAATCGGCCTTAACTTGCTCAGCTACAAAGAGCCGGGCGAGGATGGCTTTTTCCTGCTGCTGGCCGCGCCCAGCGTGGAAGTGGATGAAGTGGTGGCCAAAGATGTGATTTTGGTGGTGGACACCTCCGGCAGCATGGAGGGCGAGAAGATGATGCAGGCCAAAGAAGCGGCGTTGTACGTGGTCGAGCATCTGAACGCGCAAGACCGTTTCAACATCGTCGCTTTCAGCGCCGGCGCGCGCTCTTTCGCCCCGGAATTGGTTCGGGCCGATGACGCTGGCAATTATGGCAGCTTCATCAACAGCTTGGAAGCGGTGGGCGGCACCAACATCAGCATGGCGCTGTTGGAAGCGGCGGCGCTGGCGGAGGGGGAACGGCCGTCCACCATCATTTTCCTCACCGACGGATTAGCCACTGAAGGCATCACCGACACCGGCCTCTTGCTGGACAGCGTGAAAGCGGCCGTGCCCGACAACGCGCGCCTGTTCGCCTTTGGCGTGGGCAACGATGTGGACACGCTGCTACTGGACAGTCTGGCGCAAAATCATCGGGGAACCACCAGTTATGTACGGCCGTTCGAGCAAATTGACGAGGAAGTGAGCAGTTTCTACGCCAAAGCCAGCGCCCCGGTGCTGGCAAACATCGAATTGGATTTTGGCGACGTGGTGGTGGAGCAGATGTACCCGCAAACCCTGCCCGACCTGTTCGCCGGTTCGCAACTAGCGCTAGTCGGGCGTTATCGGGATGGCGGCGCGGCTGCCATCACCCTGACCGGCGAAGTGAACGGCCGCGCGCAAACCTTCACCTACGCCGACAACCTGTTCCGTAGCAATGGCGGCGACGACTTCATCCCCCGGCTGTGGGCCACCCGCGCCATCGGCCATCTGCTTACCGAAATCCGCTTGCGCGGCGACAACCCGGAACTGGTGCAGTCCATCGTCAACCTCAGCATCCGCTACGGCATCATCACCCCCTACACCAGCTACCTCATCGAAGAGGACGACATCCTCAGCCAGAGCGCGCGCGATACAGCGGTGGAAGAAGCTGAAGCCGGCTTTGCCGCCCCGTCCGAAGTCAGCGGCGAATCGGCCGTAGACCGGGCCGATATGGAAGGGGATATGGCCGCCGCCGAAGCCGCCCTGCCCGCGCCCATGGCCACCAGTATGCCCGGAGCGCCGATGAATGCGGCGGAAACGGCCGCCAACGCGCCGGTACAGTACGTGGGCAACAAAACCTTCATCTGGCGGGACGGCGTCTGGCTGGACACCCAGTTCAACCCGGACACACAAACGGCGCAAGCGGTCGGTTTTGCCAGCGACACCTACTTTGATTTGTTGACGGCCGCCCCCGAACTAGGCGGCTACTTCAGCCTGGGACAAAACGTGGTGGTAGTGTATGGCGATCAGGTGTATGAAATCGTAGACGGCGACGGCGCAACCGAAATTGTCATGCCCGCCGTCATCTCTGAACCAGACGAGACCACCGGCGCCGCCGACCCGGAACCCGCTCTGATTACGGCTGACGGCACAGAAGCGCAGCCGGAACCGGTAGAAATCGATCCGTTGCCGGCGGCGGCAGGCGTGTCGCCCATCTTGATTTTTGGAATTCTGGCGCTGATTGTGGTGGGCACTGTTTTGTTAGCCGGCCGCTTGCTAACGCATAACAAATAACGGCTCTTTCGAAATTTGCATGATTTTTAGGCAGCGAGTGGCGGGTTCAGAATACCCGCCACTTGCCTCCCGCCACACGCATCAACCCCGCGAAATCACGCGGACAGTCACGACGTCTCCCTGCCGCAATAGTTCAACCACATCCCCTGATTGAATTTGTTGGACGACGGATTCATCAAAGCCATACGCATACGGAATCCCCTCCAGCGAACAGGCGGGCGCGCTCTGCTGATCAATTTCACTGTTGACGATGGCTAACGGCGCCATGCCCCGATAAAATAGTTCCAGCAAAACGTAGGGAGCCACACTGGAACCGCTGCCTTTGGGGAAAATGGCGATTTTCCCCGCCATGCTTTGCCCGTCCGCCGGATGTCCCGGCTCTTCAATCACGCCCGTCTCCCGATTCACAAATCCCAGCAGCGTAATCGGCGTATCCGTCACAAACGCTTCGCCGGTGATGGTGAAGTCGCCCTGGGAGGGCAGACCGCGCCCGGCAGCGGTAAACGGCCCGGTGGCAAGGTGACGAGGTGAGGGGGTGATACGGTGAGAGGGCGACGTGGCGACCTCGTTCCCCTCGGCGGCGATCTCCACTCCCCACTCTCCACTCTCCATTTCCCCCAATGCCACCGCCACACAATCCGCCAGCTTCATCACCGAGGTGGGGATACCATTGAGGCCGGACTTGATGTAATGCTCCGCTTTCATCGAGTTGGTGAGGACGTGTTTGACCCAGGATTGGTCATACGGAACCACTTCGGGACAGGTGTTTTCCAGCAGCAGCGCGCCCGATTGGCGGATAACGTCGACAATGCCGGTTTTTTCGGCAATGGCTTGGTTCTGGGCGGAGGTGAACACCCACAGCGGCGGCGCATCCGCAGTCAGGGTTTTGTTTTGCAACAACTGCGCCGTTGCTCGCACTTCGCCGATGGAGGCCTGGGGACAGCCGATGGTGATGAGGGAAACGGCCGTCCGCGGCCGTAGTTCCTCATACCGCCGGGCCAATTCTAACGAATCAAACAACAGCTCCGCCTGAAAATCCCCTTCAGGCACATCGCCTAACCCATCAATATACAACAAAGGACAGCCATAATTGGCGGCGGCGGCCGTCAGCGCCTTCTTTTGCTCATGCGTCAACCCATCCGGCAGGCCGACGATGAGGGGGATGGGGCCGTGCCGCATCTGCCAGGCGGGTTGGCGCTGTTTGCCGATCCAGTCGCCCAAAATGGAGAAATCGGTGGGGTCGTTGAGCGCGGCCGTCACCCGCACCCGCAAATTCGGCCGCCGATTCTGCTCACGCAGCAGCCCATACTTCGGCGCATAGCCGGTGAGCGCGGCCGCCAGCGCCGACAGCCCCGATTCCCGATTGGTATACAGCCCGCAGTAAGAGTTGCCAAAAGCGATGGCGTTCGATTCGGCCCAGGCGGCCATGCCGTCGGTGACGACCCCTTCCCACTCATACGGCGTGCAGGATTGGATGGGGCGCACCCCCAGCCGGGTGTACAGGGCCACGATTTCGTGGTTGTGCTTTTTGAAATGGGGGGCGACGATGCGCATCGCTTCAAACTGATTTTCGTCGCAGCCGGCCGAGTTGAGCGTGGTGGGAACTGCCACCCGCGCCTGGGGATCGCCGGCTAATTTGGCTAAAAATTGGCGCAGCCCCAACCCGCCGGTCAACGGCGACACGCCTGATAGGTGGGCGGTGGCGATGGAGATCAATTCATCTGCGCCCGCTGCGGCGGCCATGTCCAACAGCAGCCGCATCCCCATCTGCTTGGCCGTGCCGCGACGGCCGTCCAACATCGCCCGCTGTTCTGCATTCAGTTGAATACGCATATTCGTTTCCTCATTCCTCATCCCTCATCCTTCCCCTTTCCCCCTTCATCACCGCCGGTTTTCCTTCGCGGAAATGGACGAACTCGCGCGTCGTTTCATAAGCAAAATCAATGTCAGGATGCGGGGCAAAAGCGTGCAGCATCGCTTCCCACAACGTTTGTTCTGAATCCCGCACCTGCCGGGGATGCACCAGGTAGCGCAGCGTCAGCAGCACGCCGCTGCTGGCAACGGCCGTATATACCGTCGGCGTCAGCTTGCCATAGGAGATGACGAAACGGCGGCCCGCTTCCACGGCGCGCCTCTGCGCGCTTTCATCAACCTTGGGGGCATGGACGTTCAATAAACGCTCCAGGATTTTTTTCGCTTTGGCCCAGTCGCTTTCAAATGTGACCAACACTGGAATTTCGTGCCAGACGTAGGGCAAGCCCTGACTGTAATTTGCCAACACATCGCTGAAGACACGACCGTTAGGCATGTGCAGGATGCGCCCGGTGCTTTGTTCCGCCGCCAGCCGGCTGCCGATTTCCAGCAAGCTGAATTCAAACAGGCGCACGTCAATCACGTCTCCGGTATGGTCGCCAATCTGGATGCGGTCGCCCACTTTGAACGGCCGTCGCCAATAGATGAACAGCCAGCCCGCCAGATTGACGATCAAATCCTGCAAGGCAATCGCCAGACCTGCCGATAACAAGCCCAAATAAGTCGCCAGCGACTGCATCCCATCCAGCCAAAAGCGTCCCGCCAACACCAGACCGAGGGTGACGGCCGTGTAATCCGCCGCCTTCCGCCAAGAATACAATGCCCGCGTATCTTGCATAAACCGCCGGTTGATCACCCGGTACGCCAGCAGATGTAATACCCACAACAGCAGGATGATCAGCAGCGAACTGATGATTTTGATTTGCGTTTCCGAGCTGAAATTAAAGTAAAGCCGTCCTAAATTACGCAGCGTTTCCACCATCACTCACCTGTTTCAAAGGAGCCGATTCTGGCCGAATCACCTGCACCGGCACGCCCGTCCGCTCCTCGATTTCAGCGGCGAACCGCTCCACCGCATCATCGCCAAACACATTTGCCGTCGTCCCGCGCGGCGCGCCCAACAACATCAAGCTGGCGTTCGACTCCTGTAAAAATTTGCCGATTTCGGCGGGCACGTCCCCTTCCCGGATGATGACATCCGCCTGGACGCCTTGCAGCCGCGCCCGCTTTTGCGCCAGCAGCACCAATGCCCGCCCTAACCAAAACAGCTCTTTTTTGACGGCCGGCAGCAAACTTTCATCCCTCAGATCAATGTCGCTGGTATCAATCACGTAGAGAAAAACCAGGCGCTTGTCCTGCTCATCGGCCAGACGCACGGCTTCTCGCTGAACCGCCCGGCTGCCCTCGCCGCCGCGGGTGGCGCAAACGATGCAATCGCTCATTTTGTCACCTTGTCATCCAGGGTGGCTTTTAATTCCACGCTGCGCTGCGCCTGGATCATGTCCAAGGCGGCCGTGCGCCGGTCAGCTTCTCGAATCATCTCCCGGTACAACTCTTCTGAGATGAAGCCGCGACGGTTGGCGTCGCCCAGCGCGCTGCGCTCGGCGCGCAGCACATCAGCCCGGGCTTGTAGCAGCATCTCCTGTTCCAACTCAGGGTATTCTTGCAAATGATCGCGTAATTCCCGCTTGAGGTAGTTGATCTCTTCATCATAAACGGCATCCATAGCTTCGCCAATGTCGCGGAAGAGGATGCCTTCTTTTTGCAAACGTTCTAATTCCTGCCGTCCGGCCCATTTGGCGTATAGCTGCGCCTGCTGTCGCTGCTGTTCGATGATTTGGGCCGGTTTCTTGCCCAGATGCAGCCGGTCAACCAGTTTTTCGATGGTAGTGCCTTGCACCAACAGGGTGAACAACACCACGCCAAAGGTCATGACGCGCAGTTCTTGGGCGACGGCCGTGCCAAACACCCCGCCCGTCAATGTCAACGCCAGCGCCAAACTGATGGCGCCGCGCAAACCGCCCCACATCATCACGTGCCGGAATGGCAGCGAGATTGACCGGCGCGGCGCCAGCCGATTATTCACCCAGGTCAAGCCATAAACCACCAGCCCCCGACTCAACAGCACCGCCGCCACCGCCACCACAATCGGCCCCATGTTGGGCAGAAGCTGGGTGATTTCGATCTGTAAGCCAATCACCAAAAACACCAGCGAATTCACCACAAACGCCATGAACTCCCAGAAATTATTTAGCGTCACCTTAGTCGTCGGCGATGTATTCTCTAAGCCGATATTGCCCACCATCAACCCGGCGGCCACCACCGATAAAATCCCGCTCAAATGCAGTTCCTCCGCGACGACAAACGCGCCAAACGCCAACGCCACCGAGGTGGCCGTTTCGATCAGGTTGTCATCCACATTTTTCAGGACGATGTAAGAAACGGCATACCCCAGCAGGAAGCCGACGGTCAGGCCGCCAAACCCCACCCGTACAAATTCCAACAACCCTTCTTCAAAAGCAAAAACGACGCCTTCGCCGCTGTTGATGGCGACGCCGGCGGCCAGCGCCAGGTTGAACAGCACCACCGCCACGCCATCGTTGAACAGACTTTCGCCTTCAACCAGAAGGGAGAGCCGCTTGCTGACGCCCAAACTGCGAAAAAAGGCGATGACGGCCACCGGGTCTGTGGCGGAAATGAGCGCGCCAAAAGCGAAAGCGGCCGCCGGTCGGACGCCTAATACCTGATGCACAATGCCGCCCACCAGCAGCGTCCCGATGAGCGATCCAGCCACAGCCAGTAGCAGCACCGGCGGCAAATCGCGGCGCAAATCCCGCCAACGGATGTGTAATGTGGCTTCAAACAGCAGCGGCGGAACCAACAAGGCCAGGATCAATTGGCTGTTGATGAAGTCCAGGTTGAGAAAGTTGGGGAAGAAGGCCAGCAGCAGCCCCACCAGCACCAATGCCACTGTGTATGGCAGGTGGATGCGGCGGATGATGACCGCCACCACGGCCGCAATAGAGAGGAGGATGACGAAGCTCAATTCCTGTTCGATGAAGCCGCTGCCTTCCTGAAATAACAACGAGATTTGCATAAAACACCTTTGGGAAGGATGAAGGGTGAAGGATGAGATCACCCCCATCACCCTGCCACCTTGTCATCCTGCCGCCAAATAGTCGGCTAAATCCACATCTCCGTAACGGCCGCGCTGGAACTTGGCCGGGTCGCCGTTCCAGGGGATGGTGCAGTCAAACCCGGCTTTGGCCGTACGGCTTTTTTGACCGGGCATGTGGATGCCGGATGGATCAAGGGAGCTGCCGGGCCTATTTTCCATTAAAACCATATCTTTGTCCGCCTGGAAGCGGGTGGCCATGGCCCACTCCACCTGGGCCGGATCGTAGATGTCCACGTCACTGTCCACCACCCACACATGCTTGAGCGAGCGGTGCCCTTTGAAGGCGGCGGCGATGGCGCGACGGCCGTCTTCCGCCCCCCGCTTCTCAATTTGCACCACCGCGTGCAGCCAGGAGGCGCCGCCGGGAGTGATGATGACGCCGGTGCAGCGCGCCACCTGGTTCACCTCGGCCAAAATCGTCGGTTCGCGGGGCATTCCCATCAACAATTTATGCTCCAGGCCGCCAGGCAGCAAAGCGTGAAAGATCGGGTTTCGCCGGTGGGTGATGGCGTCAATTTCAATGACCGGCTGCTGGCGAATGATGTCCATCGTCTCCGTCAAATCCATGAACGGCCCCTCACTGACCTGCTGGCGGGTGATGCGCCCTTCCAGGATGATTTCGGCGTCGGCGGGCACGACTAGGTCGTTGGTGCGGCATTTGACCAGGGGCGTGGGCTTGAGGGCGTGGGCCACCGCCAATTCGTCTACCTCCGGCGGCGGCGACATGGAGGCGGCCAGATGGACGGCCAATGACACGCCGATACAAATGGCGATGGGCAAATCCCCTTCCGTTTTTTGTATGGCGTTGTAGGTTCCCCGCTGCTCGATGATGCGGGCGGCAAACCGTTTGTCATCCAGGCGGAGAAGGCGGTGGTAGCACATGTTACGGCCGTGCTCCGGGTCTTTCGTAATCACCGCCGCGCTGGCGATGTAATGCCCGGCGTCTTGCGGCAGATGGAGCAAAATCGGCAGTTGGTTCAGATTGACCGTCTCTACCACCACTTCCTGGCAGGCCCCCGATGCCACGATGGGCGGCGTTCGCGGCGCGGCCAACGCCTGCGCCAGATGTTGCGTCAAGCCCATCACCGGCACGCCCAAATCCATGCTGAAATAGCGGCGATCCGAACACGGCCCGGCGCAAATGCGCCAGCCGGGATGTCCTTCGATGTGATTGAACAGCGCCAGCCGTCCAGCCAGCGCGTGCGCCACATTTGCCGTCTCGAATTTGAGGTTAACCGGCTTATCAATGGCGATCAAATCGCCGCTTGATTTTGCTTGTTGAATAAAATCACGAAAACTCATATGATCCTCGTAAAGCGTGAAACGTAAAACGTGGAGCGTGATGCGTCATTTGTTCATTGCTCATTTCTCAATTGTTCATTCTGGAGGTTCTTCATGTCGCGTAAACGAACCATCTTATTTGCCCTTGCTCTGCTAATTCTATCATCTTTGGCCTGCAATGCATTTGGCGGCAGCGAGCCGGGCGCGGGAGAACTGCCGCCACCGCCCACGCTGGAGACGAACACGGCCGTTGCCACCGAAAGCACTCCTGCTGATACCGCGCCCACAGCCACGGCCGTCGTTGATTTGGCGACGGCCGTGCCCGGCGGCGGCGATGCCGTTATCACCACCAAAGTGGACTTGAATATCCGCTCCGGCCCTGGCGTTCAATATGACCGGGCCAGCTTCCTGTTGCAAGGGGAGAGCGCCCGCGTTTTGGGCGTAGACCCGGCCACCGGCTGGTTTAAGATTGAATGCCCTGGCCGCACCATTGACGCGACCGAATGTTGGGTCTCTGGCGGCGAACAGTACGTCACCCCCAGCAACACCGATGGCGCGCCGGTGGCGGCCGTGCCGCCTACGCCCACGCCGGAACCGCTGCCGCTCACGGTGGGCGACATGGTCATCGGCGGTTCCAACGCCCTGCTGGTTTATGTAAGCGATGACGGTTTGTGGGGCGTGGGGTTGGATTTAAGTCAGAACCCGCCCGTCCCCGGCGAACCAGCCCAACTGGCGGCCGGGATGGGTGTTTCTGCGCCCCACATCGCCCCGGATGGGGGGCGTGTGGCGTACCTTATCTCGACCGGTGAAGCCGGCGCCCTGCACGTCGCCGCCAGCAACGGAGAGGATGAGCAAACCCTCATCGCCTCGGCCGACCTGACGATCCAGAGCGAAGGGGACACGGCTAACCTGGCAGTGTTGGTGCAAGATTTCCAATGGCTGGCGGATGGGCAAACCATCGGCTTCAACACCGTGGTCGTCAACTTGGTCGGGCCGGGAGCCTTTTCGCAGGAGGATTGGTGGACGGTGAGCCTGGGGACCGATACGCCGCCTGACAGCCCGGATGGCGCTGGCGGCGGCGCGTTTGCCTTGTTTGGCGACACGCTCATTTTTGGCAAAGCGGATTCGATTGAACGAGGCCAAATCGGTAGCCCGGATCGGGAGGCGTTGATCGCTTTCGACTCCATCAACACGGCTAGCGAATACATTTACTACCCGCAGCCGCAGTGGACGGCCGTAGGCAGCGCGGCCTATGTGGCGATTCCCGACGTCGAGCCGTTTGCGCCAGACGCTGGGGGCGCTTTGTGGCGCATTCCGGTAGATGGCCCGGCGGAGGAGTTGGGGCAATGGCAGGGCAATCTATTGTTCAGCCCGGTTGTGTGGTCGCCGGATGGCAGCAAGCTGGCGTTTGTAGATGTGGCCGGCGACACGTCATCATTGGTCATCGCCGATGGAGATGGGCAAAATCGCTTCACGGTGGACTCAAACCCGCGCTTGACTTTTTATGGTTGGAGTCCCGATGGCAGCCGGTTCTTGTACCGCACGCAGACGGCCGTCATCATCGGGCGGCCGGGCGGGGCGCAAACCATTCTGCCTATTGCGGCCGGACAGGAGATAGCTGGCGGTTGGTGGGTGACGGATGAGGCGTTGGTGACGGCCGTGGGCAGCGTGGGAGCGTGGGAGCTGCGGGTTTATAATTTGGCGGGGGAGGGGACGGCCGTTGCCACCATCAATAACGACTTTGTGCAGGTAGATGTGTGGACGCCGTGAGAAACGACAAACAAGATCGTTTCAGATTTAAGCATTTAAGGGGTGACGCCACTTGAGACCAGGAAAACGACCAAAATCCTTGTCCGCCGTGATCCATTCGCTGCCCGACTCAATCGCCAAAGCGGCCAGGTATGCATCTGGGATAAGATTGCCTGTGATGCCGGGCTGTTGGCACAGACGCATAAAAATTGACCAATGCCGTTCTCCAGGAGAGATAATGACGCAGTTGGGTTGGTCGCGCACTTCGGTCGCAAAAGACACCGCCTGCGTCATTTTGCTGGGGGGATCAAACAGACGGGGATGGGTGACCACGCGCAGAAAGCCGCTGAGCGCCAGGTCGGACACGCCGTAGGCGTAATCGTTGGCGATCACGGCCTCCAGCCATTGGCGGTAGGCAGCATGGTTGGGTGCGTCGGCGCGATGAGCATAGACCAAGATGTTGACATCAATCAGAATCATCGGCGTCCATCAGATCGCGCAAAGCGACGGAATCATCCAGGTCAACACCGGGCTGCAAGCCGTTGCCGGAAACAGTGGTGAGGTATACCGGGGAGCGTTCGGCCAACTGGTTTTGCCGGGCCAACACTTCACGCAGGGCATCTTCGATGACGGCCGTCATTGAACGGCCTGACAGCGCCGCTAATTTTTTGGTTTCTGCCAACAATTGCTCATCCAGTCGAATCGTCGTTCTCATCATACGACTTATTTTAATGGCGCGACATAAATATGTCAATGGGCTGACAGCCATTTCTCATGCTGTTTTTGGTAAACTAACACCCTGTCCACTTCCTCCAGCACGGCCGTAATCGGCGCCAATCGTCCCGCCGTCACATACGCCCTATCCGCCACCGGCGTGCTGGTGCGCCGCTCATCAAACCGATCTATGTTTTCATGAAACCAGGGATGCACTTTATCCATGGGCAGGCAGTAGAGACGGCCGTTCCCCACAAAATAATAAAACACATTAAGGCAAAAATAACACCCTAGGGGTCAGGAGTAGCCTCAGCCCAATCAGTAAGCTGCTGCTCAAGAGCAGCAACCCGGCAATGCCGCCAGCGGCACCGACGACGGAATTGCGCTTGGCGACGTTCATAGCGAATGCGTTCAGCCTGATACTCTTCTCGGCTAACTTGCGCTAGTCGTTCTCGCAATTCGTCGGGGGTGTCCACATCAAGTCGTATGACAGCCCATGCGCCATGTCTCAACAACGGCTCGCGTAATTCACTCACCCCTCGTTGCTGTCTCAATTTACGTTTGGTCTGTCCATACAGGCTCTCATGGTCGCCATTGGTGGCTGGTAACCCGATAATGTCATAGCAAGGAAAAAGACCTGACCAATATCGTTCGCTCCGGTCAAATAATTCTTGGCGTACCTCTACCTGCCATGGGCTGAGGTCAGAAAGGTCAGCCAGTTGTCCCAGGTAATGGGCTAATTGCAGCGCCACTTCATCACCGCTCAATCCCGGCTCTTCGTCCGCCAGCAAAGGGACATCCAATGTCTCATGAACGCCATCAACCCAATCAAGAGCCTGACTTACTTCCCCGAATTGCTGTTGGTACTTGGGCAGCGTCTCATTCAAGACAATGAGCCAGCCCCTTGCTTGTTGCAGAACGGAGGAATTTGTTAAACGGCCGTACCCACCGCCGGCCTAAACTTGTACCCATAAACAATCATGCCTTCCGCCCCATCCGTACGCAATTTGCGCGTCACCATTTCTACCGGCAACCCAATGTGAACATCATCTTTTGTCATATCGGTCAATTGGGCGGTGACAATCGGTCCTTCTTCCAATTTGACGAGAGCCACCGTGTAAGGCGCATTGTGTTCAAAACCAGCAGGGGCGTCATAAATGGTGGTGTAAGAGAAAACCTCACCCAATCCGGTGAAGGTGTAGAGTTCCTGAGCCGGGGCTTCGCATTCCAGGCAAACGTCGCGGGGCGGAAACAGTTTGACGCCGCATTCATCGCAGGTCTCGCCCACTAATTTGTATCGCTGTTCTTGTAATCGCCAATGGCGTGAAACTTCCATTTTCAGCCTCCCGGCTCGAAAAACTTTGCCAGACATCAGACATCCAAATTCTTGAGTTTGTTGTGGTGTGATGCCAACATGGTAATGAGAAATTGGATGTCTATATTATCCACAATCCATCTCTCATAACCTGTCAGCCTGCAAAAGGATGCTGTCAAAAACTGTCAAAACGGCCGAATCTGTAATGGTCAGCGGTTAGTTGAAATCAAAACAACCACAAACGATTAGCAAACTCATTGGGAGAGAGACCCGGAATAGGCAAACCTTGATGAGGACGGTTATATGCCTGCCAGAAAAGGTCCAGGAGTATGGCTAACGCCTCATCGGATTGCCACGATTTAGGTTTGAGCCATTCTTTAAGCGTTCGCACAAAACGTTCGGCAATCCCATTGGACTGAGGTCGATGGCGTGTAATGAGAACATGAATAAAATCCTCGTCTTGAGCCAACTGCTGAAAGACTGTCAACGACAATTCGGCCAAAGTCGGGCTGAAGTAGGTTCCTCCATTGGCGATGACCTGTATTGCCGTCACCACCCCATCAACCGGCTCCTCTTTCAGGACGCGGCCGCATACACCAGCATCCAATAACGATTGTAAACATAGGCCGTCACACGTTTCGGCATAAACGAGCAGTTTTGTGACTGGGTAACGCTCTTGCACGCTGCCCACCGCGTCCATGACAGGGTTGGGCAATATTTCAACGACAATACCAGCACATCAGGTTGGGGCTGCCGGACTTAGAAAACGAGTTCCAAGGTGGCGAGATGGCAAGGTTTCCAGCGCCATAATGGTCTAGCTTTGGAACTTGGTTGTCAGTTTACTGCAACACCAGAGAGTTAACAACTTGCAGATTTAGCGGATGATGCGTGGGCGTGTCCGCCGGTACGGAAACGGCCGTCTCACACCCCACCTGAGCCAAAAACGCCGGTAGTGAATGGGATTTCGCTGCCGGCGATCTCGTGATATAGAATTCCTCTACAACATTTACGTCAACCGCGCAAATTATGCAGGGTGGTAAACGCAAGTTGGAAGACCGGCTTGACGATAGTATAAAGCCGCTGACATGACTCGATATCCTCGTGCGCTTACTCGATAAAGTCGGCTATCCTTTACTTTTATGGCTAACCCATGTCCACGCAATTTAGCAATTAAGCGGGAGACACGCCCGTTGCGACGACGTTTCTCTTCAGGCGTATCCGCCTCTGTTTCGTAGAGATACGATTGCAAATCTTTGTTCCGAAAGCCGTTGAGTGCGTGTTCTCCCATCAAGACCGCCCGGAAAAGTTGACAGTCAGCTTCGGCAACAGGATTGAATCGCGCCACCCGTTTGTCCCCTTTTTTGACAGGCTGGCACAAGCTGTCTAGTTCGATAACAGCTTCGCCGTTCGGTTGGACATGGGCTAACGCTTCCAAATACCGTCGGTTGGCTTGTGCGGCAACTTGCGCATATCGCCAGAGGTTAGACACAAAGGGAAATAGGTAATTTTCTACCAAAATATCATTGTGAAATGGCTTGTTATGAGAGGAAACATGCCTCAATTTGTCTGGGCAAATCCTGATTTCTATTAATGGCTGTACTGTTCCTTTCCCCTGCCGCCGTTACCGCCGGCAAACCCAATGCCTGTACCACGATTCAAAGCGGGAAACTCGTTGCATCAGACGGCAGTACCATCGAACCAGGGTTTGATGAATGGGGCTACAATTATCAGGCGCGCCTGTTCAATGGCACCTATTGCGATGCTTATCGAGACGCAACCTGGTGCCAACCCTACAAAGATGACGAACTTAGCATGAAGTGGAATGACGCCTGGCTCTCCAACAAGGATTGTGACGGAGATGGTTTACTGGATCGGCATTATGACAGCCCCAGTTACATTGGCTCCGGCGCCTGGCTTACAAACCACATGGCTGGTTCCTATGAAGGCGATGATGGCCAGATGTGCCGCTGGACTTACTTTGTCAAAATTGTGGCGGCTCCAGACGATGCCATCGCAGATGGCGGGGTGTGGTATGGCGCCGATGACACAGAAATCGGCCCGGTCATTTGGGGCAGTTTTGCTGTGATTCAAGAAGTTTCCAACGATGCCTGTACTGGGGAGAATGGTCTTCAATATCTAAGCCCAACCCGGCCCGGATTGGGTAACTGGTAAGGGCGCGTTCGCAAATAAGTTGTGGAATTGGCGAACGCGGTTTAGCAGCCTTCGTTCTGGCAAATCGCTAAGTTAATTCCGAACGGTTCCTAAGATAAACAAGGCAGGCATCTGGCCCTTCCGGCCGGATGCCTGCCCTTTCAACAGGTCGCCTTTCTTAAACCAGCCGCACATCTCCCCGCCCCTTTTCTATGTGCCAGATCATCGTGTCCGGCCGGAACACAATTTCGCGCACCTGGTCGCCGGGGAGCATGATGAGGATGTGACGACCGTATCCATCCACCCACTGCCGCCCCTGCCCCACCGAAATCCATTTCTCATTCACCTGAATCCGGTACACGCGCACCGTGCCGTTTGCCGAAAATGTGCAGTCTACGCCGATGTTGGTCATTGATTCACCTTCACAGACATCCGATTTCTCCAAGAAATCGGATGTCTAGTCTAACCATCTACCTTTTCCGCCAAAACCAGGCCAGTTTGCGATATTTGACCCATTCGTAGTAGGCCATGTACAGGCTGAGGCGGAGGCCGTGACGGCCGTCCTGATATCCTTTGAGCGTTACGAACCGCCAGTAAAATTGTCGCATCGGCTGTAGGATGAAATTGTGGGGACGGGGGCGAACGCCTCGTTCTTGCAAGATGTGGGCGTCGTAGCTGGTGTAGGCTCGCTGCTTGGCATGGAACTGGGCCATGTCCCGGTAGTTGTGGTGGATGAGCGGGTTTTGCAAATGGCCGATCTCGCCATCCACCACCGCTACCTCGTGAACCGGCCGTTCATAACGGACGGCTCCATGTGCGAACAGGCGAAGTTGGTAATCGGGGAACCAACCAGCGCCCAGCGTCAGCTTGCCGAAAATGTAGTTGTGCCGGGGCACGTACCAGCCCCGCTGCGGCCGTTCGCTGATCACCTGGCGGATTTCGGCGGCCAGCGGCTCCGTTCCCCGCTCGTCTGCATCCACAAAAAAGACCCAATCCGTCTGGATAGCGGCCAGCGCCGCGTTGCGCTGTTGGGCATAATTCTCAAAACGGTTTTGCAAAACTTCCGCGCCCGCCGCTGCCGCCAGCTTCACCGTGTCGTCCTGGCTATACGAGTCGAACACCGCCACCCGATCCGCCCATCCTAAACTCTCGATACACGCCTGGATGTGGTTGGCTTCGTTGAGGGTGAGGATGACGGCCGTCAGCTGTGGCGATTTTGGATTGTTTTGTTCATTACTCATTGTTCATTGTTCATTGTTCATTGTTCATTGTTCATTGTTCATTCCGCCAAAGCGCAATGATATCACGATACGCCTGCTTCAGGGCCGGGTCGTCGGTTTGGGCCGCTTTGCGTTTCATGCCGATTTGCACCAGGCGGGTGGCCAGGGCATTGGTGAGACGGCCGTAATGCTTGCGGTACAACTGCGCCCGGCTGCCCCACAAATTGACTAACGATTGCGCCGGAATTTGGCGGGTAGATTCGCCGCCAAAATGCACCACTTCGGCGGCGGGAACGACCACGATCTTCCACCCCGCCTGCCGGATGCGCCAGCACCAATCAATCTCCTCGCAGTACATGTGAAACGCTTCGTTAAATCCGCCGGTTTTTTCGACCAGTTCGGCGCGAACCAGCATCGTCGCCCCCAACACAAAATCCACCGGGAATGGGCCGGCCCCGGCGTCGTACCAGGCGAATGGGTAACGGCCGTTCAACCGGCTTTCATACAATCGGGCAGGCAAAGGGAACAAATCAAAAGCAATCTGCATCACGCTGGGAAAATAAAACGCGCCAGACTGGAAACGGCCGTCACCATACACCAGTTTAGCCCCAGCCACACCGGCGGACGGCCGTTCATCCAACGCCGCCGCCAACGCTTTCAACGAGCCGGGTTGCAGCAGCGTGTCCGGGTTCAGCAAAAAGAAAAAGCGGGGATTGGTAACAGCAGCGGCCCGCATCCCCTGGTTATTTGCCGCGCCAAAGCCGGGGTTGTGCTCGTTGGCAATGAGGGTGACGCGCGGAAATAGATCGGCCAGCAGGTCAATCGTGCCATCGATTGAGGCGTTATCCACCACCCAGACACGGCCGTTCAGCCCCGGCCCTTCCAATTCAGCGTACACCGACCGCAGGCATTGCTCCAACAGTTGGCGCACATTCCAACTGACGATGATGACGGCGACATCAATCATGAGAAAACTACTCCAACACCGCCTCCTCATCTAAATTCAGCGTCTCAATCGTGAAGCGCACCGCCTCATACAACGCCTCATCCGCCGGTTGCAGCCCCGCCCATCCGTAAAAATCGGCGGCGCAGACAGATTCGGTACACGCTTCGGAGGCGGCAAATTCGATGAGGACGGCCGTCGCCTGCTGGGACAGGGCCAGCGGAAAATCGGGGCCAAAGACGACCGTCTCGTTGGGGATTCGGGCGCTCAATTCCAGGATGCGGGTCACGTCATAAATCTCCGGCTGGATGTCGAAAATACGGGCGCGGGCGTCGCGCAGTTGGTAGCCGCCAAACACCACTTCGCCCCAGACGATGACGTAACCGATGGGGCTGCGGCTGGGCGAGAATCCCAATTCCCGCCACAACTCCGGCTCATCCTGCCCATACACCCATTGCCGCTCGTCGTAGGGCAAAATCGGCGGCACGTAGGCAGCGGTGACGAAATCCACCTCGCCGTTGTACAGCGCCAGGATGGCGTCGCTCTCCCCGGCGTAGGAGATAATTTCGCCTGGTTTAATGCCGGCATCGGCCAGCATCGCCTGGAAATAGAGCATGTTGGGCAAACTGGCGGCCTCGGCTGCGCCCCACCGTTTCCCAGCCAAATCTTCCAGCGCATTGATGCCGCTGTCTTTTCCCACCACGATCATGCCGGTTTGCCAGGGATAACCGTGGTCGTGGACGGCCGTCGCCCCCATTGGCGCCTGGCAGCGTTGATTGGCGAACATCGCCGCCGCCGCCGATAAAAACCCAATCGTGTCCTGCGGCGCGGCGCACAGCAGATCGATCAGCGCCGCTTCATCATCCGCCACCCCCACCTCAAACTGGTAGCCGGTGGCCGCCGTCAATGCGTCGGCCAACGCCTGGCCCTGGCTGCTGACGACGGCCGTATTCACCGCCGGCGGGAACAAAAGCAAAACCGGCCGCGCCTCTGTGCCCAATGGGGCCCGGGTCACTTCCAACACCACCTCATCAGCCACTACCCGCGTCACTTCCACCGGCACTTCACGGGTCACTTCAACGGCCGTCAGCGTGGGCGCGGCCGTCTCCAACGGCGTTTCCACCAGCCGCGTCACTTCCACAAAAATCGTTTCAGATTGGCAGGCGGCCAGGAAAATCAGACCCAATAACCAGATTCGTATCTTCATCAATTTTCAGTATTCAGTATTCAGTGGTCAGTGTTCAGTGAAATCTGTTGACTAAATACTGCTAACTGAATACTGATTACTGCTCATTCTTGGCAGGAATTTCGCGTAGCGGGCATGGTTCAAAATTTCCTTCGTCCGGCAAATCCACCAAAATGGCATGGGGATCAACATGGGTGTTGAACTGGGAGATCTCCACATCTTCATGAATCAGCCCGGCCCACATCGGCTGCGGGTTGCGGTCGCCAAAGACGTTGACCACACGAATGCCGCCCGTCACCACCGCTCTTTCGCCCGGCATCAGGTAGTAATGGTCGCCGATTTTCTGCAAATCTTCAACATTGCCGATGGCCCAGCGATATGGGTAGTTGGTAATTTCGTTTTCGTAACCGATGGCGACGCGCCAGGCGCCGGACTCGGTGTGCCAGCCCAGGGTGTTGTAATTCCAGTCGGAATCGTATACCGTGCCCGGCGCTGGGCCGGTGGTGCGGATGGGGGTGTCGCCGTAGTTTTGCACGGTGAGGGTGAAGGTGAGGGTGTCGCAGACGACGACGGCCGTGGCCTCGAATTGCAGCGCGTTCCCGGTGGCCGGGGTAAAAATGTCGGCGCGGGGCACGCCGCCAAACTGAATCGTCAGGCTCTCTTCCGCCAGGATTTGCTGCCCTTCGGCGTCGCGGGCGATGGCGATGATGGGGTAGGTTCCATCCGGCGGCGGGGTGGCTTTGTTGTCCACGCCCCCTTCATAATCAAAGTAGTGGCGTCCCGGCATTTTAGCGGGCACATCCCGCTCCTGCTCGGCGATAGGCCGTTCAATGCCCTCGTCATCCAGCAAAAAGACGCGCAGTTCCGCCACCTCTTTCATCAGTTGAAACTGGATGAGCGCCCGGTCATCAATACCGTCCTGATTGGGGCTGAAGATGGCGCGGTTAATGCTGAAATCCCGCATTTCCGGCAGTTCCGGGTCGGCGCCGGCGACGATCAGTTCTCCTTGCTGCTGTTCGGTGACGCCCTCTTCGTCAGTGGCGGCGATGGTCCAGGTGTAACGGCCGTCTGGCAGCAGCCGCGCCAAAATTTCACCCTGGATCGTCTCGTCTGGCAGGCGGAAACCATCCACCACGCCGCTGAACAGGACTTCGTACTGACCCGCGCCGCGCGGTTTGTCCTGGCGATAATAAAAGCGGTCGCCAGCCTCATTTTCAAAATAGATGGAGACGGCCGCATTGCGCGAGATTTGGTATTGGATGCGGGTGATGTCTTCATCCCCGTCGGCGTTGGGGGTGATGGTCGTCTTTTGGAAAACGACGTTGCGCAGCAAGCTGTCGTCGCCGTTGACCAGCCGCCAGCCGATGGCGACGGCCGTCGCTGTCACTGCCAGGGCAATCAGAGCTGCGATGAGAGGAAATCGGCTTGTTTTGCTCATGCGGCAAGTGTACCAAAGCCGCGCGCGCCGGGCGAGAGACGGCCGCCCCACATTTACCCTGCGTTCATGCCAATGGCATGCCTAATTCGTAACTACCGGGGCTGCCTTCAGCAATTCCAATGGTGAAGTTTAGGGTAGGGACGCAACAGGCGAGCAAGACTCTTTGCTATGAAGAAACGCCGCGTATTCCGCCTGTCTCGCCCGCTTCGTAGACGGGTGAGACGCCCTTTAGACCATCAAAAAAACTTGCGTCAACAGACGAACCATGCTATTTTTAGAAGCGTATTCTCGGTTATAAGACATTGAGGCAAAAGTGTCACGAGGGTAAAGTTTTGGTATCATGGGCATTCATCACATCAGAGTGTGGAGGATGAATTCATGACCAAAAGAGCTAAACAATTGGAAATACAATCCCGAAATCCACAACCCAAAATGGGGCTCCTTTGTGGGGGACGGCCGTTTCTGCCCTTGCGGGTACGGCCGTCAATCCAAAACAGCGCCTAATCTTTTCGTTCCCGCATGATGAAATAAACGGCCGCCACCACCACCGCAACCAGAAAAGTTCCACCGCACAACAACGCCAATACAAACACAGAACCCACCATCACCGCCCCCTTTTCTCACGGTCGCGCATGATGAAGACAACGGCCGTGCCCACCACACCGACCACAATCACGCCTAAACAAATGGCAATAAGCGCCAATTCAACAATACCTATACCCATAAAAAACCTCCTGTTTTTTAAGGCTGCACCACCACAATTGTACCCGTTTCCGCCCACGCATACAGCAGCGCCATGTTGGCATTACTGAGCATGATGCAGCCATACGTCACCTGGCTGCCTAAATTGCCCGTCCACAACAAATTCACCCCGTCCCGTGTGGGAAAGCCATGAAAACCGTTCATGAAATCGGAGGTGGGGACGGGCCGGTAAATGCCCATGAAATTGGGCATCCACAAATCCCAGTTGGCAGCATAGGCGTTCGGTTCGTGGTTTTGCACCTGGAACACACCAGGCCAGGTGGGGCTACTGTCAATGCCGCTGCTGACCGGCCATTCCCACTTGAGCTGCCCATTTTCATACGCCCATAACCGCTGCTGGCTGAGGCTGACCATGATGCGCTTGCCCCGCGCCACCGGCAGCGGAACCATCACGTCCGGCGAGGGGATGGTGAGGGTTTGCCCGACCCAAAGCTGATCGTCCGAGCTGGGATTGGCCTGCTGAATCCAGGGGTATGGGATGCCATACGCCCGGCCAATGCTGGCCACGGTTTCACCCGGTTGGACGATGTGCTGTTGTGGCGGATGGTACAGGCGCAGGTTGATTTGCGGCTGGCGGCTGGCGATGGCCTGCACCACGGCCGTCCCCGCTACCGCTCCATCCACAAACCGGCCTTCCCCCCAATCAGCGGCCAGAAATGCTTGCAAACGGCCGTCATCCAACGACCAGCCCGCCAGCGAACCACCGGGATTAAGCTGCCACGCCAGCCATTCGCCCCAAACCGCCGGTTCCAACACGCGAGTCACGGTTTCGTCGCTGATGGGATCATACGCTGACAGGGTGACGGCCGTTTCCAGCAAACCGTTCAGCGCCGCCGCCGCCTGGCTGACATCGGCGATGGCCGGGAAAACAGGTTGAACGGCCAGGGGCAGACGGCCGTCGGCAAACACCTGCGCCGGATTTTGCGCCAGCCGGGACAGCGTTGCCGGCACATCCAACTTTTGCCCCGCCAGCGCCGGATTTTGCCGCAGACGGCCGTCCGCCCACACCAGTTCCGCATTTTTGGCCGGGACAGCCAGTTCCGGCGACAACGCTTGCAGCCCGGCTGCGGCCAGCGCCGGATTGAACTCCCACACCGGCGGCGATGGCAGATGACCGCGATTGTCCAGCCATTGGAGCCAACGGCGGGGGGAGTGGCTGAATTGGTGTGCCAGCACGGCCGTGGCCTCCGCGTCAAACTGCATCCCCAGCGCATCGGGCGGAACCAGCAGGCCAAAGCCGTCCGCTTCCAGGGCGATGGTTTGCTGCTGCCAATAGTGGGACAGGACGGCCGTCGCCTCCGCCTGGGTCATGCCGCCCACTTCCACGCCCAACACCGACACCCCCGGCAGCAAATAATCGCTCTGTTGAAACCAGACCAGCCCGGCCGCCATCATCGCCGCCAGCAGCCCGCCCGCCAGCAAGCTGCCCCGCCGCCACATGCGCCGCCAGAGATGGCGCGGCGGGCGAACCGGCGCATGAACCGCCGTCACTGCCAATCCCGGCGTACTCAGGATGGGTTGGGTCATTTGCAAAGAGGGTTTGGTTTTCATACGCTTGTCTCCGACACACAACGGATCAGACTACTCGATATGGTAAAAAATAGGGGGCGCGGTCTGCCTGACGGCCGTCAGCCCGTCAATATACGACTTGCCCACGAAAACACACCCCCAGTCCAAATTGCGAGGCCGGTGGCAACACCGGCCTTTTTCCTGTCCCCGTCCACATCATTGTGACTTTCTACTTGCCACCGCGTCTAAACAAGTGTGGCGCTTTTACCCTATAGGCCGCATTCAAATTGAAATGTATAGTTTAAGATTAGACTGGTACACTATGCCTGAAAGAAACTCGCACAAGTGGGGAAGAAAAGGAACCATGAGCGAACATCCAAGCACGATACTTGTCGTTGATGACAATGAAACCGTAAGAGACTTGCTCTCTATCCGCCTGGAAACGCGCGGGCATACGGTGGCAACGGCCGCCGACGGCCGTATGGCTCTGGAGAAAATGCGCCAACATCAGTATGACCTCATCTTGCTGGACATCATGATGCCGGAAGTAAATGGGTATGATGTGCTGGAAGCGATGCAGGCCGATCCTGACCTGTCACCAATCCCGGTCATCATTCTTTCCGCTTTGAACGACATGAATAGCGTGGTGCGCTGCGTCTCCCTGGGCGCCGCAGATTATCTGTTTAAGCCCATCAATTCCGCCCTGCTCTGGGCGCGGCTGGGGAACACGCTGGAAAAGAAGCATTTACGGGATCAGGAAAAAGCGCACATGGCAGAATTGTCGGTGCTGCAAAAAATCGACCGGGAACTCAACACGTCGCTGGAAGTGGCGAAAGCCTCTGAAATCACGTTAAACTGGGCCGTCAGACAGGTGGGGGCGGTGGTCGGACTGGTTGGCGTCATGGTAGGTAACCAGCTTCAAGTCAAGGCCGCCCACCATTTGGCTGAGACGGATAGGCTGCGTATGGCGCTGACTTCGCAGGTGACGGATTTGCTGATGGGCGACGGCCGTGCCCAACAACAAACCTTTCCCCTGGGCCAGGGACTACACGCCGATACCAGCCACCGGCTCCTGGTTCCCATCCGACGCAATGGCGCTTTGCGCGGACTGATTCTGCTGGAAAACACAATGGGCTACCACGACAGCGAGGTCAATTTTCTGGAACGATTGAGCAGTCATGCCGCGCTGGCCTTAAACAACGCCCAACTCATTGCCGATGTGCAGGCGGCCAATCAAGCTAAAAGCCATTTCGTCTCCATCGTGGCTCATGAGCTAAAAGCGCCGATGACAGTGATCAACGCTTACATTGACCTGGTGGAAGCCGCCGGGCCGGTTTCCAACAAGCAGCAGGAATACCTGAATGTGATGCGGGTGAATGTGGGCCGGATGGCGACGTTGGCGGCTGATCTGTCCCAGATTTCCCGGATCGAAGCGGGTAAATTGCAAATTCAACCAACGGCCGTGCCCATCAAAGCGGCCGTTCAAGAAGTCAACCGGTCACTGGGTCAGGAATTCCAGAAAAAAAAGCAGCGAGTCACTGCCGATATACCGGCCGATTTGCCGCCGGTCCATGCCGACCCTTCGCGTCTGATCCAGATGATCACCAACTTGATGAGCAATGCCCATAAATACACCCCGGAACAGGGCCAGATCACCATCTCGGCCCGGCAGATTATAGACAAAGATCAGCCGATGATTCAAGTGGCAGTGCATGACAATGGGGTGGGGATTGATGATGCAGAGCATGACCAGGTGTTCACTCAATTTTTCCGGTCGCCCAACAAAAAGGTACGGGATGAAATGGGTACCGGGCTGGGGCTGAACATCACGCAAAAGTTGGTAGAATTGCACGGCGGGCGCATCTGGTTTGAAAGCGCCCTGGACAAAGGAGCAACGTTTTATTTCACTTTACCCATCTCCCCGGCTTGATCACGGCCGTCCCCTCCGGCCCCTGATCCACATGACAGACGACACCATCAACGAGGCCGTACATGAAACTCACTACCTTCACCTATCAAAAAAATAGCGGCTGGTCACGGCCGTTCCCGGCAGCCGATTCCGACCAGACGCTCGTCATTATTTTCGGTTCGCCTTCTTTTTGCCGCCAGCCGCAGCCGATCATGGCGCTGGCGGCAGCTTACCCGAACAGCCATCTGGTCGGCTGCTCCACCGCCGGCGAAATTTTTGACCGGGAGGTGTTGGATGACAGCCTGGCGGTGGCGGTGGTGGAATTTGAACATACCTGGCTGAGAACGGCCATCTCCGCCATCAGCGCCGCCACTTCCTACCCGGCCGGGATGGCCCTGGCCCGCAAACTGAATCAAGATGATTTGCGCGCCATATTTGTGCTGTCCGACGGCATTGATGTGAATGGTTCGGAACTGGTGCGTGGGTTGAATTCGGTATTGCCGGCCCACATCGTCGTCACCGGCGGACTGGCTGGCGACGGCGACCAGTTTGAGTACGCCTGGACAATCAGTGACGGCCGTCCCCACCCGGACCAGGTAACGGCCGTCGGTTTATATGGGGATAGGGTACAAGTGGGACACGGCTCCAAAGGGGGCTGGGACATTTTTGGCCCGGAACGGCGGGTCACCCGCTCAGATGGGCACATTTTGTATGGGTTGGACGGCCGTCCCGCCCTGCAATTGTACAAAGAATACCTGGGCGATATGGCGGATGGTCTGCCCGCCGCCGGCTTGCTGTTCCCGCTGGCCTTGCGCGCTGCCCGCGGCGACCAGAAACAAATCGTGCGCACCATATTGGGCATTGACGAAGCCGGCAGCGCCCTTGTCTTTGCCGGAGACATCCCCCAAGGATATTGGGCGCAGCTCATGAAAGCCAATTTCGACCGGCTGGTAGATGGCGCGCATCAGGCGGCCGTCATCACCCGGCAAAACAACCCTGACGTGACCGCTGCCTTGTGTCTGGCTGTGAGCTGTGTGGGGCGGCGGCTGGTTTTAGGCGAGCGCGCCGAAGAAGAGCTGGAAGCCGTGCTTGACGCTTTGCCGGAAAACACGCGCCAGATTGGGCTTTATTCCTACGGCGAGATTTCCCCTTTTGGCATCGGTCACTGCGATTTGCACAATCAAACAATGACCCTGACCACGATTACCGAGGCTTGACATGGAACTCCACCGGGCGCTGGCGCGGCAACTGCGCCGATTGCAATTGGATGAAAACACTCCGCCAACTTTAACCCAGTGGCAAGAGCTTTTACAGCGCATTAATCGCTCTTACACGCAGTCCGACCAGGATCGTTATCTGATTGAACGGTCACTTACCATCTCTTCCCGCGAGATGGGCGAGTTGTATGAGCGGTTACGCCTCTCCACTGAAGGACAGATTGCGGCGGAACGAGATAAATTGCAGGCGATCATCGCCTCTTTGGGGGAAGGGTTGTGCGCACTGGACGCCGACGGCCGTCTTATGTTCATCAATCCTGCCGGCCAACAATTGTTGGGCTGGGACGATGACGAGTTTGTAGGCCAGCCCATTTTGGGCAAAATCCGCCCGGCGCATTGCGCGCCCGCCAATACGGAACTGTTTACTTTGCTTAAACGAGGACTGCCGTTCTCGCAAGAAAACGGCCGGTTGCTGCGGCGAGACGGCTCCCAATTTGCTGCCAGTTACCTGCTCAATCCGATGATACAGGGGGATGATTTTCAAGGCGTCGTCCTCGTGTTCCAGGACATCACCGAGCGCAAAAAGGCGGCGGCGGAATTGGAACAATCCCTCTCCTTGCTGCAAGCCACTTTCAACGCCACGGCTGACGGTATTCTGGCAGTTGATCAGGAGGGGCAGAGCATCGCTCTTAACCAGCGGCTCATTGAGATGTGGGGATTGCCCACCGAGCATGTTTTAGCGCGGGATGACGCCAAAATGGAGGCGCATGTCCTCAATCAGTTGCTTGATCCACAAGAATTTCTGGCCCGTATTCGAGAAATCCAGCACAACCCGGAGGTGGAGAGCTGGGACATCGTGTATCTCAAGGACGGCCGTGTATTTGAGCGTTACTCCATGCCCCCGCATGTCGGTCCTGACATTGTGGGCCGGGTGTGGGATTTCCGAGACATCACCGAACAAAAACGTGCCGAAGCCGATCTGCAACAGGAAAAGGAGCGGGCCGAAGCCGCCAGCCGGGCCAAGAGCACATTCTTGGCCAATATGAGCCATGAACTGCGTACCCCGCTTACGACTATCATCGGCTATAGCGAACTGCTGCAGGAGCAGGCGGAACAAATGGGGCGACAGGGGATGGCTGGCCAGCTGCAAAAAATCGAAGCGTCCGCCAATCATCTGCTGGCGATTATCAGCGACATATTGGACATGTCCCGCATCGAAGCCGGGCGTATTCAGCTTTATCTGGAAAAGTTTCAGGTGGAAACGATGCTGGATGATGTGGTTTCGGCAATCGGCCCGGCGATTTCGCAGAATGATAACCAATTTCAACTGGACTTGGAACCTGATTTGGGCGTCATGTACAGCGACCCCACCCGCATCCGGCAGGTACTCATCAACTTGCTCGCCAATGCCGCCAAATTCACCCAGAACGGCCGTGTAGTTTTGCAGGTCAGACGCGAATCGCGGCCGTTCAGCGCTCGTCAAGAAAATTGGCTGCTGTTTCGGGTGATAGACACGGGCATTGGCATGACCAAGGCGCAGTTGGCGGCCATTTTCCAGCCGTTTGTGCAAGTAGACTCTTCCCCCACACGCAAGTATGAAGGCGCCGGGTTGGGTCTGGTTATCAGTCAGCGTTTTTGTACCATGCTGGGCGGTGACATTTCGGCTACCAGCAAGATGGGCAAAGGTTCCGTTTTCACCGTCCAACTCCCGGCCATTGTGCGTAAAAAGACGGCGCCCTTGCTTTCCCCGGAAGAAACGGCCGTTCGCGCCCCGGCTAAAAACTAACACGCAAAAACGCAAATTTATTCGGGTCTCCCGTTATTCCGTCAACGCTTCGCTAACCGCGCTTTCATTCGCCGTTGAGCGCGCAAAAACCATTGCTTGATCGGCCCTACCCGCAGCAGCAGCAAAATCAGCATCACCGAGCCATACAAAATCGGCCGGGTATACACATTCTTCACCAACCAAAAGAAGTGAATCAGCCCCAACCCGCCAATTAAATATACCAGCTTGTGCAGCCGCTTCCAATTCTTACCCAGGCGGCGCATGCCCCACTTGTTTGAGGTGAGCGCCAGCGGAATCAAAATCAGGTAAGCGGCAAAACCCACCAACACATACCGCTGTTCAAAAATACCCTCCAGGATAAATTCCCAATCCAGCCCATAATCCAGCCAGGCAAATGACCACAGGTGGATATTGACATAAAGGAACATGTACAATCCCAGCGTGCGGCGCAAAGGCAGCAGTTGTTTCCAGCCAAACACGATCTTGGCCGGCGTCACCGCCAACGTCAAAAGCAACGAGATCAGCGTGATTCTGCCGGTGCGTAAAATCACGGCCCGCACTGGATCAACGCCCAGCAAATCCTGCTGATATTGCCAGCCCATCCAGAGCAGCGGCAACAGAGATCCGGCATGTGTCGCTATCCGCAGAATCTGGCGAACGGTTTGCCGGCTAAGTTTATTCCGTCGAATTGAAAGCGTCGCGTCCATTAGAAATTCACCCGCAAATCCATGCCGTCATACAAATGGGCTACTTGTTCCTCATAACCGTTAAACATGAGGGTGCGGCGACGGCCGCGTTCGCCAATGCGCCGCTCCGAACCCTGTGACCAGCGGGGATGGTCTACGTCGGGGTTGACGTTGGCGTAAAAACCATACTCGTTAGCGGCGGCGGCCATCCACAAGGAACGGGGCATGTCAGCCGCTAAATCAATGCGCACGATGGATTTGATGCTCTTGAAACCGTACTTCCAGGGCACAACCAGGCGGACGGGCGCTCCATTTTGCGGCAGCAACGTTTCGCCGTAAAGTCCGGTAGCCAGCAGCGTCAAATCGTGCATCGCCTCATCCAGCCGCAGCCCTTCGACATAAGGCCATTCAAACCAGGCGCTGCGTTGGCCGGGCATGTTGTCTGGATCGTTGATCGTCTCAAAGCGGACAAATTTGGCGTCGGCCGTCGGTTCTACCTCGTTCAGCAGCTTAGCCAGGGGAAAACCAAGCCAGGGGATGACCATTGACCACGCTTCGACGCAGCGCAGGCGGTAAATGCGCTCTTCTTGGTCGAATCCACGCAGAGCATCCAGATCATACACACCCGGATTCTGCACCAGCCCGCCCACTTCAATCTGCCAGGGGGAGGTGGGATAGTCGGCCGCTGCCTGGGCCACTTCTTCTTTGTCCAGCGTAAATTCGTAGTAATTGTTGTAATTGGTGATTTCCTCGAAACTGTTGAGGGGATCGCCCAACTCATCCGCTTCTGGGCGCGGGGGCAGGGCGGCGGCTGCGCCGCCGGTTGTCTGGGAAGCTGCGGCCGTTGGCGGCGCGATGGTGGGGGAGACGGCCGTGCTGGTGGCCGCCGGGTCGTTTGAACCGGGGGCGCACGCCGCTAACAAAGAACCGGCTGCCGCCGCTGCCGCCCCTTTCATGAAATTGCGCCGGTTTAGATAAATGGAATGGGGCGTAATTTCAGACGAAGGAATCTCGATACCAGTTTTTTTCTTGATTAACATAGAGTCACCTTAACCTGTCAATAGACGCGGTCAGCTCCTTGTTTTTGACCACTACGACCCAGATTAACGCAAACTTATTACAATTCTCTAAAAAATGGATGATCAAATGATGACAAAAAGCCTACACAGACATCCGATTTCTCCAAGAAATCGGATGTCTTGTCAAAGCCCCCGCAGAAAATCAAGCATGATTTCCGCCACCTGAGACGGCCGTTCCATGGGAACCATATGCCCCGACTCCGCTATCTGCACAAACTGCGCCTGCGGCTGCATCTTTTGCCATAACTGCCACGCTTCAGGGTATACGGTGTCCGATTCTTCGGCGCGGATAGCCAGGGTGGGATGCGTCACCTGGGGAATAAACTGCCACACATCACGGGGAAATTTGACATAGATATGCGCTTCCCACTCGCGCAAATAGGTCAATGCCACCCCGCCATCAAGATTTTCATGCAATGCGTGATTGACATAATCCCACAACGCGCTATCTGACCAACGGCTGAAGTTGGGTTTAGCCCGAAAATGGTCAAAGGCGGCCTGACGGCTGGGCCATTGATACCGCCGCCGCCGGGTGCGTTTCACCAAAGGTAAACTTTCAATGACGTTTGGCTCGCTGTTAACCAGATCGATGATGGATGGCGACAAGAATACGGGTTCAATGAGAACCAAAGCGCGGAAGAGCGACGGCCGTTTCAGCGAAGCCAGCATCGTCGCCACCGCCCCGGAAGAAAGCCCTGCTCCGATCACATCCCGCCACCCCTGCTGGTCAAAAAAGCGAATGAGATCATCCGCCAACAAATGCCAGCTATCCAACGCTTGGGGACGGCTGTTGTTCCATAACGGCCGTTGGCACATGCCAAACACCCGATAATGGCGGGTCAACGGCTGCGCAAACTGGCGGAACGTCGCTGGCGTAAATCCATTGGGATGGGCAAAATGTAAAATCGGCCCCTCGCCGCCGAACTCAAAAAAAGGGATTTCAAACATAACCAACTACTCCAAACTCGGTGCGTCTTGCATCACGCATCCTACGCCAGCATCTCGTCTGACGCAAGAAATAAACGCTTTCGACCAAGGTATTCATCGCGTGGTAAACTGCAAGTTAACAGGTCGCTCGCATACCTGCACACCTGCACACATTCACGTGTTAAATCAAATGATAATGTTACCGAACTGTCCTCCTCCTTTTCCTGAACCTTAAAATATGCATCGATATTAGTCTCATTGTTGGTGGGTTGGGGCAACCAGGGTCTCCTTTCCAAATATTACAATAGCGTGGCCGAAAAAGCATTACCGGCGGTTATACTGGGTCTGGTGGCTCGTGTCGGCGAGGTGAACGGGAAGCGCATCGATCTGCCCAAGTCTATCGTGCGCGTTCACCCCAAAGACCCCAGTGAAGCAACCCTTAAAGAGGAATTGCTCAAACAGGCGCGGCGTGTCTTGCAACCGCAGGAAATCATGCTGGCCGATGCCGGATTCAAAATAAAATCATGTCACGAAGCCCAGATAGGAGGGTAGAAAACCGACCAAGGGGCCGCGTGTTCGTCCCCTGGCGCGAACGTACAAGGAGAAGGAAATCGCGGCCACACCACCCTGCTAGGCCAAGAGATCCTCATCGTGGAACACATGACCCGCCTGCAACTTTTGCCGGACAGCGGTTTTCGCTTCTACGCCGTGCCGGTGAAGGTGGCCGGCATGGGCACTTTTCCGGTGCGGGCGTTTAGGTTGGTACACGGATGAAACGGATTTGACGGATTCGGACGGGTTTTTCTTTGTTCTATCCGTGAAAATCAGTTCGATCCGTTCCATCCGTGTTGCTATTCTAACTTTTCTGACAAGCCGCCAGGTAAGCCAGCACGGCCGTCACATTCTCAGCCAACGGCCGTCCCGCATCCACCACCAATCGCTTTTCTTGCCACGGTTCAAAATAGTTTTTCACCTTTTCCACATCCGCCCAACTCAACTCATGCCAGCCGGGAATGCCGCGGGCACGGCCGTGCAGCCGGGCTTTATGCACTGTCTCGTCAGAGCAAACACACTCAATCACCCGCCAATCTGCGCCATGTTTGGCCGCCATCGTCCGCCACTGGGCGCGAATCCGCTCAAAGCTGGCTGCGCTGTCCAGGATAACCGATTGCCCCATCTCCATCTGTCGTTGAGCCAGCGATGTCAACAGGTCATAACTGGCATAGCCCAACCGCTCCGATTGGGTCAGGCCGGCCTGTACCAGCGCCCCTTGTAACCAATCTTTGGCAAAGATGGGAACAGCCAACCGGCGGGCGACCGCTTCCGCCAGCGTGCTTTTGCCCGTTCCCGGCAAACCGGTGAAAACGATGAATTGACGCATCACGCTTTTCCTCCGTATCAACTGTAGCACAATCGCAATCCTTAAAATCTACGAAACTTCACTGGTTGACGGCCGTGCCTTCTGGTAGAATAGATGTTCTGCATATTGCCTGACCGTACGGGCGAGGCAGTTGGAGCGACATTGTGTTGGCCCAACCAACTTGCTCCCCAACTGCCTCGCCCCAACCTTTCAACCAGAGAAACCCTTATGTCACTCGACAAAATCATCGTGCGCGGCGCGCGCGAACACAACCTGAAAAATCTCGACGTGGAAATTCCCCGTGACAAGCTGGTCGTCATCACCGGCATCTCCGGCTCCGGCAAATCCTCCCTCGCCTTCGACACCATTTTCGCCGAAGGGCAGCGGCGCTACGTCGAATCCCTCTCCGCCTATGCCCGCCAGTTTTTGGGGCAGATGGAGAAGCCGGATGTAGACCAGATTGAAGGACTCAGCCCGGCCGTCTCCATTGACCAGAAAGGCGTCAGCCAAAACCCGCGCTCGACGGTGGGAACCGTCACCGAGGTTTACGACTACCTGCGCCTGCTCTTCGCCCGCGCCGGCACGCCCCACTGCCCCGAATGCGGCCGTCCCGTCATGCCCCAATCGGCCGATCAGATCGTGAATGATGTGCTGAAAATGCCGCAGAACGGCCGTATCCAAATCCTGGCCCCCCTCATCAAAGACCGCAAAGGGCATCATCAAAGCGTGTTTGCCGACATCCGCAAGTCCGGCTTCGTCCGCGTCCGCGTCAACGGCCAAGTGTACCAGGTGGATGAAGAAATCAAGCTGGATCGGTACAAAAACCACACCATCGAAGCGGTGGTAGACCGGCTGGTCATCCGCCACGATACTCATGATGCCAGCGAGGAAGCCCAGGCCGCCCGCTCCCGCCTCACCGACTCCATCGAAACCGCCCTGCGGCTGGGGGGCGGCATCGTCATCATCAACGATGTCACCGACGCCGACAACCCGGCCGACCACCTCTATTCGGAGCATCTTTACTGTCCCTATGACGGCACCAGCATCCTGGAAATCGAGCCGCGCACCTTCAGCTTCAACAGCCCGCATGGCGCCTGCCCCGCCTGCCAGGGCTTGGGCACAAAGAAGGAAATTGACCCCGATCTGGTCATCCCCAACAAGGGCCTGACGCTGGATGAAGGCGCCATCGTAGCCTGGCCGACGCAGGATAAAGCGGGCTATTACTGGCAACTGCTCAAGGCCACCGCCCTCCATTTCCACATCCCCATTGACCAACCCGTCGCCAAACTAAACGAGGCCCAGATGCGGGTACTGCTCTACGGCAGCGGGCAAGAGGAAGTATCCGTCATTTACATCAACCGGGATGGACACCGGCGGGAGTACAAGACCCGGTATGAAGGCGTCATCTCCAACCTGGAACGGCGCTATCTGGAATCCACTTCTGATTATGTGCGTAATAAGCTGGAAGATTTCATGGTCAACCAGCCATGCAGCGTCTGCCGGGGAACCCGTTTGCGTCCGGTGGCGCTGGCGGTGACGGTGAACGGCCGTAACATCAATCAGGTCACCCGCGACGCCGTCATCAACATCCTGCCCTGGGCCGAAAAGATGCGAGACGCCGGCCGCACCCCGTTGACGCCGCGCCAGCAAATGATCGCCAAACCCATCCTCAAAGAAATCTGCGAGCGTCTGCAATTCATGATCAACGTCGGTCTCGACTATCTCACCCTGGATCGCACCGCCGGCACCCTCAGCGGCGGCGAAGCCCAACGCATCCGCCTGGCCACCCAAATCGGCAGCCAGTTGATGGGCGTGCTTTACGTGCTGGACGAACCCAGCATCGGCTTGCACCAGCGGGATAACGCCCGGCTCATCCGCACCTTGCAAGGGATGCGCGACCTGGGCAACACCGTGCTTGTGGTCGAGCATGACGAAGACACCATGCGCCACGCCGATTGGATTATTGACCTGGGGCCGGGCGCGGGGCTGCATGGCGGCGAACTGGTGGCCGAAGGCACGCCGGAGGCCATTGCCGCCAATGAGGAATCGCTGACAGGGGCTTATCTGAGCGGCCGTCAGCGCATCCCCATCCCTAAAAAGCGAAGAGCGGGCAGCGGGCAAAGCCTGATCATTCGCGACGCCAGCCAGAACAATTTGAAGGACGTGGATATTAAAATTCCGCTGGGCCAATTCGTCTGCATCACCGGCGTCAGCGGCAGCGGCAAAAGCTCCTTCATGATCGAGATTTTGAGCAAACGGCTGCACCAGCATTTCTATAGATCAAAGGTTTTGCCAGGCAAGCACGCTGGCATTGACGGGCTGGAGCATCTGGATAAAGTGATTGAGATTGATCAGAGCGCCATCGGCCGTACCCCACGTTCCAACCCGGCCACCTACACCAATCTGTTCAACCCCATCCGCGAACTGTTTGCCACCCTGCCGGAGAGCAAGATGCGCGGCTACAAGCCGGGGCGGTTCAGCTTTAACGTGAAGGGCGGCCGTTGCGAAGCGTGCCAGGGTCAGGGGCAAAACCGGATCGAAATGCAGTTTTTGCCCGACATTTACGTGCCTTGCGATATTTGTGATGGGGCGCGCTACAATCGGGAGACGCTGCAAGTGGCCTACAAAGGGCTAAACATCGCCCAGGTGTTGGAAATGAGCGTGGCCGAAGCGGTGCAGTTTTTCGAGAACATCCCCCGCATTCGGCGAAAGCTGGACACCTTGATGGATGTGGGGTTGGGGTATATCCGTTTGGGACAACCGGCGCCCACCCTCAGCGGCGGCGAAGCGCAGCGGGTGAAGTTGAGCCGGGAACTGTCCAAAATCGCTACCGGCCGTACTATCTACATTCTGGACGAGCCATCGGTGGGCCTGCATTCGCATGATGTGGCCCGGCTGATCAAAGCGTTGAACCGGCTGGTGGACAAAGGGAATACGGTGGTCATCATCGAGCATAACCTGGATATCATCAAGGTGGCCGACCATCTGATTGACCTGGGGCCGGAAGGGGGCGACCGGGGCGGCCAGATCATCGCTGAAGGCACGCCTGATGAGGTGGCGCAAGTAGATTCGTCATATACCGGACAATTTTTGAAAGCGTACATGAACGGGACGGCGAGCAGGAAGTGACTAAAGTTCGAAGTGACTAAAATGGCAAGTGACTTGTAGGGGGGGCGATATGGCCTGGATCAAGGTGATTTCAGAGGCAGAAGCGACCGGTAGGCTCAAAGAGTTGTATGACAAATACGCAGAGCCATCGGGGGCGGTGGACAATATCCTCAAGATTCACAGCCTGAACGTGAAATCGTTGCAGACCCATTTTGACCTGTACGCCCATCTCATGCGCGGCCGTTCTGAGTTGAGTCGGGCGCAGCGGGAGATGATCGCCGTGGTCGCTTCAGCGGCCAATCATTGCCATTACTGAGTGACGCATCATGGAGCCGGGCTGCTCCGTCTGACGCAGGATGAAACGCTGGTCGCCCATCTCAAAACGGATTGGCGTCAGGCTGAACTCAGCCCCGCCGACCAGGCCATGCTGGTTTATGTGGAGAAACTCACTTTACGGCCGTATCAGATGGCAGAAGCAGATGTCATCGCGCTGCGCCAGGTTGGTTTTAGCGACGCCGCTGTTTTGGACATCAACCAGGTGACGAGCTATTATGCTTATGTCAACCGGTTGGCGGATGGGTTGGGCGTGGCGTTGGAGGGTTTTTGGGGGGAGCAGGATGAAGGTAATCGAGCGTCTGGCCTAATCCGGTGATCCGGTAGACGCGGGGGGGCAGGGCGCGGTCACGGCCGTCATCCTCCCTGTCAAGCCATAATCCCAGCCGAAAACCGCCTTGCGCCACTGCCGCAATAGCATCCACCGGGAGGCTATTGCCCACAAACATCGCTTGCTCCGGCGACAGCCGCATCTTTTTCAGCGCGCGCCTAAAAATCCCCTTGGCGGGTTTGTGAATGCCCACCTCCTGACTAATGATGATGTTCTCCGATTTTACCAACGCGCCCAAGTGTTTCTCCATCAAGGGGCGGGCAGAGGTGGAATGATTAGAAATGACGCCCAGTTCATACCCTTGCTGTTGCAGTTGTTGCAGCAAGGGCAGCGCATCATCGTAGAGGCTGGTGGGCAGATGGCTGTAGGCGGCGTACATTCGGTTGCCGAATTCCCAGGAGCGTTGTTTGTATCCCACCTCTTTTAAGATGCGATAATAATGATTGATGATGTCCCGCCGGGTTTGCGGGTAAACTTGCCGGGGGTTTGTGAGGCCGCTCTGAGCTTTAACGCGCTCAATGGCGGCGGCAATTTCTGATTCGGTGTAGGGCAGGCCGACGAAGTTGAACAGGGCTGTCAGACGTTTGCTAAAAGGAGCATCCCCCAGAGCGCGGGCTAATGTGAGGTCCCAGTCGAAGAGTACGGCCGTTATCAGTGCTTGCTTCATTGTTTACCTTTACGCTAATCACTTATCAACTCGAGTGTTGTGAATTTAGATTTGACAAATCAAATCAAGTATGCATTGCACAGATATAGTGTTTTAATGGCATAGAAATGCAGCTAATGATGTAAAAGTGTTGCGAAAATGATTGTCTAATGCCGAAAAT
>JAJRVV010000192.1 GCA_024277135.1 Chloroflexota bacterium
ACCAACGAGCCGACATAGACGGCGCGGCGTCCCAAAATGTCGCTCAGCCGCCCTACAAAGGGCATGACGACGACGTAGGCGATGAGATAGGCATTGACGATCCAGGCGGCTTGATCCAGACTGGCGGGCAGGGGAATTTCCAGATCGAAGATGATCTGGCGCAACATGGTGGAGACGACGGTCAGGTCGTCGGCGGCGACAAAAACGCCAAAAGCGACCACGGCGAGGATGAGGCGGCGAGAGCGCATACAAAATCAGACTTAAAGGAAAAAGTCCTTGAGGGCGGCCGTTACGTCGGCGACGATGCTGTGCCAGGGGGCGTCCGGGGCGCGGGTGACGGTGATGTCGCCGCCTTCCAGCCGCAGTTGGGCGATGCCATCCACCACGGCAAAGGCCTGGGCCAGCGGCGACCCTTCCTCCATCGCGGCCGGGGTCGGATACTCTTCCCCCCCATCTTCATTCAGGGCCAGATTGGTGTAGAAGTACATGGTACGGCCGTCGTCGCTGAGTTCGGTCTGGATTTCGATATACTCGGACATGCCTCGATTATAACACCCAATTGGGAAAAAGATGAGGGCGAGAGGATGAAGGCAGAAGGCAGAAGGCAGAGGGCAGAAGGCGGTTTACCGCGCTATGCAAACTCTATCTTGAGTTGTTTCCCCACTGCTTGCGCCAGACGAGATAATGAGTCTAACGTAATGGAACTATTTTCCGCGTCAAGCAATCGGTCAAGTTGAGAGCGACTGGTATTCATTTTAGCGGCCAGTTCCGTTTTTGTTAGATTAGCTTCCGTCATGATGTCAGCTATTTGCAGCGCCAACAATCGTTTCTGCGCTCGAATAGAAACTTCCTCAAGGATGCCTTCTTCTTCTAAAAAATCGTCAAAATCAGTCCCGCTATATTTGTTGTTCATTTTATTACCATCCATTTTGCCAAAGGTCTCTGCGAGAGCGTGCCAGTTTCAAATCATTGGCGGGCGTTTTCCGGGATTTCTTGATGAAGCCATGCAATAGTGTCATTTGGTGACCACGCACCGTAAACAAAACACGAGCAATACGGCCGCCAGTAAGATGTGAACGGACTTCCCATAAATCAGGCTCCACTTTTCTGACGAGGGGCATACCTAAAGGCCAACGAAACTGAACCAGTTTTATATCTTCTCCAATTGCCTTCCGATCATTCTTATCCAGACTTTTGAGCCACTCCCGAACAGGTTCGCGCCCCATGTGGGTACGGAAGAAGACAATGGTGAGTATAGGGTCGCCATTCATGAGTACAAGTGTACCACATAGGGTACAGAGTGTAAATGGTTGTGGTTGATAAAGAACGTTATTTGAACCCGGCGCTCATCCTTTGCCAACTGTTTTTGGCAACAGCAATGCCGCGCCGCCGCCAAAGGGTGAACAGGTGAATGGAGTTACATCTCAGCAAGGATACTGCTAAATAACGGGTGAACCTCTTCCAGATACGAGAGAAAATGCTGCTGCTGTTTGCCGCCATAAGCTCCTGGCGGCCTCAAGATTGTCGGAGGTATTTCATGACAAATAGAACGAATGTATCAAGGCAAAGCGTTACGCTGATGAAAATTGGCGTTTTAAGCATTGGATAAGCTCAAGATAGCGGGAAAATGGGGCTGATTTTGCTTGGAAAGTTCGTATTTAAAGCCTCATCCAAAAATGTGGCGCGCACCCGAGGATGGCATTTTTGTTGACAATGGGAGCGTGAGAATGCTATGATGAGTACATCAGCTATGGATCGTAGGGTAGTTAAGCAGTTGAGTCACTAATCATATAATCATATTCCATCGGATCGTCGGCCATCTGTTTCTCTGCGACTGGGTTTTATTACAGTAGAGAACAGGCGGTCTTTTTTTTGTGTCGTGATTCGTTGCCATTTATATCAACCTGATACTGCCAAAATCACTCTTAGAAAATATGTCCAGTAGGGGTTCTAAATGTTTGCATTCGTTACAGGACAGGAGGTGCTAGAAATATGCAGCTTTTAAATAATCGCCGACACCTATGGTTAGTGTTAATAGTAATAGTTACCGTAGCAATATTTGGTTATGTGTTAAGAGAAGGATCGGGCAGCACGGTGCTATTTGCACTCGAGCCGCCTGCTTTCACCACGTCAACAAACTCTTACGTGCCACCAGAAATTGCAACTCGCCTTGATGAGGAAGCAGGTATCTCAGCTTACTACAACACCCCCGGAAGCATTGATCTGAACAGTATCAGAGGACAGTTTCGCACAATTGAGTTAGATACGACTGATTATTTGTTAGGTTCTATCCCGGTTCGCGCCATGAATGAACGTTATGATGTACATGTGTATGTGCATAAAGACGGATGGATTCTAGGATATTACATGAATGACGAACCGGTGGCAAAGATCGTTGATGCCGGTCAAAAGACAATAGATACTACCAGGTTGACAGTGGTAATATCGGCAGTTGCAGCTTAACAATGATATTGGTTGTTTGTGCAGCGAATCAACTACCAGGTTGACAGTGGTAATATCGGCAGTTGCAGCTACGGCCGGTCAGCCATTTACCGGTGAAGTCTATTACGATTTCCGCTATCCTAATGCGTCTGAAATGTTATTTGTTGTGGAAAACGAGGATAATGGAAATGACTTTGAAATCACGCTGCCATCCACGAACGGTTATTATGAACGCAGCTGGGGAGCATACGATAATTGGGACGAAGTAGACTTCTATGTTGATGGCACTAATTTATGGGGCTCTGCTGTGTGGCAAGGTGCTAATCTTGCCGATGGCTATATAACAGCCGTACAGTTGATCCCAGATACTTCCCACAGATTTTCGGTTGAAACCAGTGAGGATGTCTATGCGGTCTTAGTTGTTGTATATTCACAGCCATGACCAAGAAACTTAAAGTTTTTCTATCAACGTTCACACTGGTTGTTTTATTAGTGTTGGCATCTACCGTGAGCAGCAGACCCACAGAGGCTATCATCTTAGAAGGGGCTGATGAATCCAGAACCATGGGCATTACTAGTTCTTCTACCTTGATAAATCTTATCCAGCAGGTAGCACCGCGTTTTGTCATTCGTTATGCCAATCAAACCCGTGTAGTTGACATTGGCGGTCTGCCGGAGGAATTGGATACGTTGCTGGAGCAAATCACCGAACGATTTGTCTTGAGATATGCGAATCAGAATCAATTCTATGAACTCATCCCCCCCCTGATGGTTTAAATTCATTGCTGGCGCAGATTTCAGATCGTTTTGTCATCCGATTTGCAAACGAGAATCGAGTCTATGATCTGAGTTATCCTGTTGACTTCATAAGCGATAATGTACTTCCAAATATCACTGAGATCGTCACCACATCTAGCCAAACCAGCACAAGCATTATTTGGACTACCGATGAATTCGCTGATAGTGGTATTGAGTTCGGTACCGTTTCAGGCAACTATGTTAGTAGCGTCACCAATTCACTCTTCGTCAAGGAACATGAAATAATCCTCACGAACCTGGAAACTGATATTACCTACTACTATCGTGTAATAAGTACGGATCGTAGCGGCAATACCCGACGAAGCAGCGAGAGAGAGTTCGTGATTCCAGAAATGGTGTTCGTCTATTTGCCACTGATTCTCGGCCCCTAGTCAGCGACTCCTTGGGGGCAACCGCCTACGCGCTGAAAGAAACATTGACATAAAGTTTATTTCTTGGTAGCTACACCGGATTCGGTACCTTAAACGCTGTGCTTTTGCCTGTAGCCGCAGGTTTGTCACTTCCAACAGCCGTGACCAGCGCGGTTGGGGGGCAGGCGGGGTATGGCAGATTGACGCGTGCCTTGACGAAAGAACACCCCCATGATATTTCAGGTATAATTGAGACCAAACCTGGACGATATTGGGAGTATGCAATGAACAAGATGTTTAGCTTTATGGCGGGGGCCATCTGCGGCGCGTTGATTGGTGGGGTGACGGCTCTGTTGCTGACGCCCAATTCAGGGGAGCAGTTGCGCTCAGATGTGCGGGAGCGGTTGGAAACGGCCGTCGCCGAAGCCCGCAAAGCGATGGCCGAGAAACAAGCAGAATTAGACGCTCAATTCGAGAAAATGAAAAACGGGTGATTGGTTCAAGCTGCTGTTGATGAACGGGAGCCAAAAAAGCGTTCAGCCAGTCGCATTTCAGATTCCATCAGCGTGACGCCGCGCACCAGGCGGCGCAAGGGGGCGAGGTCGTATTCAACCTGGCGCAAGGAAAGACGGCCGTCAATGATGGTGGCGTAATGAGCTGTCTGGTCGGGATCATCCCGCCGCCGGTAGGAAACACTGCCTGGATTGAGCCAGAGCCAATCGTCGGCCAGATAGCGGACTGCTTGCCGATGGGTATGACCGAAAATGATGCGGGTGACGGCCGTGTCCCCCTCGCCAGCACACAACTTGTCCCGAAACTCTGCAAAAGCGTGCCGACTGACGATTTCATCATACTCTTGATACAAATGCGTCATCCCATATTCAACCCCATCCAGCCCAAAACGAATAGATTCGGGTAACTGCTCCAAATAGAGAACGTCTTCCTCTGTCAGCAAACCGGCGTTGTGATGCACCCAGGCACATTCATCTGCGGGCAATGTGGCCAACGTCTTACCCTGCCGGTAATTGACGATCACCCATTGATCGTGGTTGCCTTTCACACATGAGACATCATGCGCTTGAATCCACTGGATCACCTCACGGGGATGGGGGCCATAATCCACCAGGTCGCCGGCACAATAAACCAGGTCGCAATCTTTTTCCTGCGCCCAAATCGCTTCCAGAGCAAATATGTTGCTGTGAATGTCAGATAAAATGAGCGTTTTCATGTCCCCTCCCTCAGAGACCTGCCAGGTTTTAAAACCTGGTAGGTCTGGTGATTATTTCGTCGCCTCCAGCCAATAGGACGCCGAATCATCGGTGAACGGCGTGGCGGGCGTGATCGCCAGCACGCCGCCCGCTTTGCCCACAGTTAGCTGCCACTGCCCCTGATTCAACTCATTCAAAAACAGCCGGGTGACGCGCGGCTCCGCCCCCGGCTCGATGAATTGGACGATCCATTGCTGGGGCAGCAGCCAGTGGGTCTGGACAAAGCCATCCGCTTGCCAGGGGGCGGTATCCCCTTCGGCGTCGTTGAGATAGCCGAGTTCGGGAATGCTGATGTCGTCTATGGCAAAACCGCGACCATTGATGGCGGAATCAGTCAACACTTCAAAACGGATTTGCACGCTCATGCCGGTGTACCGGTTGAGCGAAATGGTTTCTTTGACCCAGCCTTCGTCGTCGTCAGATTCGTCTGCGGAACGGCCGTTAAATGCCGGGCCATGTTCGCCAGCGGATTGATGGTCAGGCGAAAGCAACTCCCACGTCTGGCCGCCATCGGTAGAGATGGAGACATAGGCGAAGTCGTAATCTTCTTCCAGGTCGTACCAGGCGGCAAAAGCCAACGTGGCGCGATTTAGCCCGGTCAAATCAAATTCGGCTGTAAGTTGAGCGTCCAATTCATCCACCGGCGGCACAAACCACATGCCGACGCCGCTGCGCGGCTGGCCGTCGGTCAGCGCGGCGGCGGTGTCCCCGGCAAACGAAAGGGTGATGTCGCCGCGCAAGTCCAAGTCAATAAAATGCGTGCCGAACTGATCCAACGTTTCCAGCTTTTCCTGGGGCACATCCCGCCACCGGTCAAAAAAGGAGGGCTGGCGCGGATCAAGGTTTTGATACACGTACTGGCTGCCGGCGGCGGCGTCATCCAGGTAGTTGGCGGCCACCCAGTCGGCCGTGAACTGGGTCAGGTCGCGGGAGCCATCAAAACCGGACAGGATAGCATCAATGGAAGCCATGCCGTTGGCCGGATGGCGCGAAAGCTCTTGCACGGCCGTCTCCCCCAACTGCTCCCACACATACACCGAGAACAAATAAGCGGCGCTGTAATGGGCGTCCACATCGTCATCATCATACGACCAGGAATTGAGCCGAATTTCCGGTTGACGGCCGTAATCAAAGGTATCGGCCGTGTCCAGGCCCAGGTAAATTTCGGCCAATTGGGACAACCCCTCATTCAACCACGCTGTCTCATTCGGGTCCATGTACCATTGGATGAGATGCTGCACTTCATGAACCAGCGTGCCATAATACAAATCTTCGCCCAAATCAAGCTGCGCCATGTTCAGATAAACGATTTCCTGCTCGTTGGAATCCTGGTAAAGCGAGCGCGGAAATTCGTCGGTGTTGCTGAAATAGCCCAGTTCCCCGGCCGAAGTGGAGCCGACCAGATGCAGCACGCTGAAATGGGGGTCGTTATCCACCCCCGGCTGCCACTCTTGCCCAAACAAGTTCGTCAACCGGGGATAATACTCCGTCTCCAGCCGGTTAGCGGCGCGCTGCACATCGGCGGCGTCGAAATCGAGGCCGTTTTCCACCCAGAAGTAGACGTGGTCAGTGACGCCCAACAAAGCAGCTTCGATTGTACCCTCCTCCACAAAGAAGGATTGGGTGTCACCCAATTGGTAGGCGGTTGCAGAGATGGTGCGGTCGCCCATCGCTTTGTTGCCCAGGCGCGCGGCCGTCTCAAAGTAATCCTGGCTGGGATAGCGGGCGATCAACAGCCGCGCCAATGTTTCCTGGGCGGCGGGCAGGATGGGCTGCTGGTCAATATCGCTGGGGACGTTCAAATCCAGCGCGGCCGCAGCCGGGGGCGGGGTGGGAGCGATGGCAGGCGTGAGCGGCACGGCCGTAGCGCCGGGCACAGACTTGTCGGGTACGGATGTAGGGTTGGCGGCAATGGGGGTGGCAGGCACGGCCGTCGGCGTCACATTGGCCCCTGTCTCCGGCAGAACCGGGTCAACCTGGCCGAAATAGATCAAATAAGCCGATAGGCCGATGACGGCCGTGCAGGCCAAACAAATGCACAACGTCAGACAGCCGCCGCCGGCGAGTAAAATCGTTTTCGTTCGATTATTGGATGGTTGGTTTGTTAGTTCCATGTTGACAATTTCTAGACCGAAGACTTGACAAGTTTTCCCAACGGTACTCGCGTAAAACGGATAGCCGATAAAACTTGTCAAGTCTTGTCCACAAAACCTCGCAGGTCTCCTACTTAAAAATCCGGTACGCATACGCCGCCGGGTTGCGGGTGGCAGGGGTCACGCCGCTAATGATCAGGATAGCCTCATTTGTAGCTTTGTCCATAGGAAATTGCCACTGGTTTTGTTGGTTCTCATCCAAAGAGAGCCGCTCTACGCGCGCGCCATCCTCACCAATCAAAATACGCTGGATGAGGAATTGTTGGGGCAAGGCGCTGCCGACGCGGACAAACCCGGCCGCTTCCCAGCCCGCATCCACCCCCGCGCCCGCATCCGTCTCCGCATCATCCGTATAATCCAATTCCATGATGGTGATGTCGTCCAACAGAAAGCCCTGCTCATGCACTGCCCCGTCCGTCAGGTATTGGAAGCGGATGAGCGCTTCTTGCCCGGCGAAGGGGGTGAGGTTGGCGGTTTCTTGCACCCAGACGGCCGTCTCTCCGCCGCCCGATTTTCCGGTGAAACCGGGGCCAAGGCTGTTGCCCTGGGGGTTGTCGCGGGTGGTGGACTCCGTTTCCAGCAGCGTCCAGGTACGGCCGTCATCCACCGACGCCGCCACATATCCATAATCCCACCCCTCTTCGATGTCATACCACGTCCAGAACGTCAACGCAGCTCCATCCAGCCCGCTCAGGTCAAAAGCGCGCGTCAGCCGCATGTCCGACTCATCGGCGGGCAGGCTCATCCAAAAGTAGTCGCCGCTGCGGGGTTGGGCGGCCGCCAACGCCGTTTGCTGCGTGCCGGTGAAGACGAGCGTGAACGGCTCATCGCTGCGGATACGCAAATAATCGGCGCCAAACTGGTTGACGCCGCCCGCCCCCTCTGCTGGGAAGCGGCGAATCGTCTCCGGCTCGATTTCCGGCATATCCAGGCTGTCGTACTGGTAAACGCCTTCGCCCAAGCCGGCCCCGGCCAAATAGTTGGCGGCCAGCCAGTCGGCGAATAGGTCGTTGAAGCTAAGGCTGGCGTCTAACTCGGCTAACATGGCTTCAAATCCGGCGCGGCCGTTCTCCGGCCGTTGCACCAGCGCTTGGGTGGCCTCCTGACCAAACCGATCCAGAAAATAGACGGAGAACAGGTAAGCGGCGGCGTAATGCGCCTCGATCACCTCCGGCTCCTGCCGCAAATCCGTCAGTTGGATGTCGGTCATATTGGCATACGCCTGCGGCCGATCCACGTTCAAGCCGATGATGTGCGTCGCCAATTCGCCCAGCCCTTCATTGAGCCAGGCGTCCTCATTGGCGTCGGTCTGCCATTGGATGAGATGCTGGAATTCGTGGGCGATGGCGCGGAAGTAGGCGTCGCTGCCGATTGGCCCGTTTTTGAGGCTGACGTAGAGGAGTTCGCGCTGGTTGGAGAAGGGGTTGACGGCCGTCACGTACTCATCCCCCGACCAGAAATAAGCTGCCGCCACACTGCCTAATTCAGCCACGTGCAGGATGTTGACCCGGTCGTCGCCGTCCACGCCCGGCTGCCACTCCTGGCCGAAAAAGGCGCGGTTGGCGGGCAGGATTTTACTTTCGATGACCTGGGCCGCCGCCGCCGCATCCTGGGCGTTCATGTTGACGGCCGTGTCCGCCCACAAATTCAAGGCGGCGGAGCGGTAGATGAGTTCGGCGTCAATGCGGATGTTTTCGCCGCTGTCCAACTGTTTGACCCAAAATGGAGCGACGTCGCCCTCTTGAAAATCGGCCAAATCAGGCACGGCCGTGCGCGGGGCGTCAATTCCCTGTAATTCGGCGGCCAGAGCGGCCATGTCGCGGGCGGGAGGAGAAGGGGCGTTGGCGACGGCCGTGAGCGAGTCCCAGGCGCTCGGCGGCGGCGCATCCAAAACCAACGGCGGCGGCGCGTCATCACTACCGGAAAACAAGCTGCATCCCGCCAACAAAAGCAAGAACGAAAAACGAAAAACGAAAAGGGGAAGCGCCACCCGTTTACGTTTTCCGTTTTTCGTTTTATTTCTCAACAATTTGATCAATTTCACCACCGTGCTACACTCCACTTACATTGATAGGGTGACAGAGTGACAAGGTGGCAAGGTGATGTTCATCCTTCTGCCTTCCGCCTTCACCCTTCGGCTTTCCCCCTCTCGCTGGATTGAATTATAAGAACCGGGCAACAGGACGCAACTGTTTGATTGAGCCTGGGTTGTTTAGCTTGAGGATTTCGCGGGGATAATCTTCCCGGAAACTAGAAAAAAATGACGTTGGCGATGTGCTAAACTATCGCTCTTTCCCGACTTGTTTCCGGGACAGTGGACGAGCGCTACGCCAGGATAGAGGTGATTTATGAAATATGCGCACATCGTTGGCTGGGGAGCTTATTTGCCGGAGAAAGTGTTGACCAACGATGATTTGGCCCGCATGGTGCAGACGTCAGACGAGTGGATTTTCACCCGCACCGGCATTCGGGAACGGCGCATCGCCGGGGAGCAGGAAACGACGGCGACGCTGGCTTTTGAGGCGGCGGCGCGGGCGATTCAAGTAGCCGATCTACATCCTTCCCAAATTGATTTGATCATTGTGGCGACTTCAACGCCGGAGTATGTCTTCCCGGCCACCGCCTCGCAGGTACAAGATTATCTGGGGGCGGTGCGGGCCGGGGCGTTTGATCTGGCGGCGGCTTGCTCTGGATTTGTATATGGGCTGGATATGGCGGCGCAGGCGATTGCCACCGGTTCCATTCACACGGCCGTCGTCATCGGCGCCGAAACGTTATCGCGGGTACTTGATTGGGAAGACCGGGGCACTTGCATTTTATTTGGCGACGGCGCCGGCGCAGTGGCGCTCAAAGGTTCCAGCGTGCCTGGCGGGCTGCTCTCCTCCACCCTGCGCTCCGACGGTTCCGGCGCCGATTTGCTGACGCTGCCCGCTGTTTACCACAACCCGGTTCCCATGCTGGGGCCGGAATATCTGCGAAACGGGCACGACAAGAACACGATTGCGATGAACGGCCGTCAGGTGTTCCGCTTCGCCAGCAAAGTGGTGGCCGATTCCATCGCAGTGGTGGTGAAGAAAGCCGGTTTGGAAATGGAAGACATTGATTTAATCGTGCCCCATCAAGCCAACAGCCGCATCGTCGAATCGGCCGCTAAACGGCTGAAACTCCCCAAGGAGAAATTTTTTCTCAACGTACATCGGGCGGGCAACACCTCGGCGGCCTCTATCCCGCTGGCCTTGTGCGATGCCATTGCAGCCGACAAGCTGAAGCCGGATGATAACGTGGTGTTTGTCGGCTTTGGCGGGGGGCTGACCTGGGCGGCGGCCGTGGTGAAGTGGCAGGTGACGCCGCCGGAGGTATCGTTTGTGGATCGAGAATGGCGGCGGGCGCGGTATATTTATGCGCGCGGCCGTTCGCGCCTGCGCAAATTTGGCCGTAAAATTGGGGCGCGTTTGTTGGGGTCTCCCATCCCGGATGCCCGACTGCGTGATGCTGATAAAAAATGAAAATAATCTGAGGCAATCATGACCACTTTACGCACAAATTTACAATCACGCCCCTGGCTTTTCTGGGGCGTTTTGCTGGTTTTGGCGGCGCTGGTAGTTTGGCTGGGGCCGGAAGAACAGACGTTGGGCGCGGGCATCCGTTCCGTCTACATTCACGTGGCGTTGATTTGGGTGGGGATGGGCGGATTGGCCGTCGCCGGACTCATCGGTCTGGCAGTCATTGCCACCGCCAACCCTAAAACCGCCGCCTGGATGCAAAACGTCAGTTGGGTGGGCGCGCTTTTTTACGCCGCCGGGGTGGGTATGAGCATCATCTCGTCCAAAGTGAATTGGGGCAATGTGTTCTGGCAGGAACCCCGGATGCGCGTCGCCTTGAACATGCTGGCCCTGGTCGTCGTTTTTCAGGTGTTGATGGCGTGGCTGCCCTGGACGCAAGTGCGCGGCGCGCTCAGCGCCCTGCTCATCGCTATTATGCTCATCGCCACCTACGCCGCGCCGCTGGTGCTGCACCCGGATAACCCGATTGGCACGTCAGACTCGGCCGGGATTCGGATGACTTTTGTCGGTTTAACGCTTTTGGCAGGCGTGGGGGCGGTGTGGCTGGTCTGGTTTTTCCAGAAAAGCAAGAAAGTGCTGTAAAACGTAATGTCCTGCCAGATACCCTTTCGTTTTCCGTTTTCCGTTTTTTCAGCAGCCATCAAACGTTAAACTTCACGTTGATCACATCCCCATCCTGAACCAGGTAGGTCTTGCCTTCCTGGCGCAGTTTGCCCGCAGAACGGGCCTGGGATAAGCCGCCAACCGCGACCAAGTCGTCGTATTGAACGGTTTCGGCGCGGATGAACCCTTTGGCCAGGTCGGTGTGGATGGTGCCGGCGGCTTGTACGGCCGTCGCCCCCCGTTTCAACGTCCATGCCCGCACCTCATCCTCGCCCACCGTGAAGAAGGATTGCAGCCCCATCAGGTCATAGCTGAGCCGGATGATTTTATCCAAACTGAGTTCGGCGACGCCATATTCGGCCATGAACATCTCCAGCGATTCGATGTCTCCTTCGGCGCTGAGTTGGGCCAATTCCATCTCCAGTTTGCCGCGCAGGTTAGTGACGGCCGTCTGCCCATACCGCGCCTCATATTCAATTTTCGCCTGATCATCGCCGATGTTGAAGACGATGAGCTGCGGTTTGAGGGTGAGCAAGCCAAAGCCGCGCAGGGATTTCAACTGGTCGTCGCTCAGGGAGAGGTCGCGCAATGGCCGTTCCCCTGACAATGCTTCTTGAATCTGCTCAAACAAAGCCAGTTCCGCCTGCGCCGCCGCCTTGTTATCTTTGAACGCCCCTCTGGCCAGCCCTTCTTGCAGCTTTTCCATCCGTTTTTCCACGGTGAACAGGTCGTTTAGCAAAAATTCGATGTCCAGAGCTTCCAAATCGCGCAGAGCGTCCACCGCGCCATCAGGATGAGGATAGGTATTGCTTTCAAAAGCGCGCACAACATGCGCCAGCCCATCCAACCCGGCCAGATGATTGAGCAGCGGGCCGCTGATGGCGCTCCCCTTTTGTTCGCTTTTTTTCAAGCCGCCGACATCGGTGTAGGTGATGCGGGCGTAGGTGGTTTTCTTGGGCTTGAACATGGCGGACAGCGCGTCCACCCGTTCATCTTTGACATCCACGACGGCCGTCAACACCTCGAACCGGCCGCCCATACTTTGACCTGTTGGCGCATTTCCCTGCGTCAACGCATTAAAAATCGTGGTCTTACCCGCGCCGGGCAAACCAATCACGCCTAATTTCATCGTTTACAACCTTCAAAAAACAATAGCAACTTGTGGGTGCGTATTGGCTATAGCTCTTCCAATTTCTTAACCGGTGAGCGGTATCCGCCAGCAATCATCTGCTTAAGAATTTCATCGGCATCAGGTGAGGTTAACGCGCCAATCTGAACCAGACGCAGCAGAATACCCAACGTGCCGCTGACGGGAATTTTTAGTTGCGCTGCCAGCTTACGCGCATCTCGGTCATCGGTAAGGATACGGCCGTTTCGTTGAGCCGCCACCGCCAAACAGGCAGCTTCGCCAGCATTCACGCGAGCTAACAGTTCCCGAAAGAGCGTTTCCTCTTTCGCTTCCATACTGATAACTTCAAGCCAATCTAACTTGGTCTCTGGCAAACGATTTCTGGCGACCCCATCATTAAATTCGCCAATTACTTGAGATGTGGTTGCAACCTCACTCCCCAAAGCTTTACTCAACAATTCGATACGGTCAACCAACGCAAAATTGGAAAGAACTGTATTGTCAAGCAGCAGCATCATGGGAGCAAAGCGCCATCTTCTTGAGAGAACCAGGAATTTAACGCCTGCGCTTCAGCGCGCGCCCCCGCTTTGTCAACAGCGCCTATCCGTAAAGGGATGCCCAGTGTGATAAAGCGATCACGCAATTCAAGTTCGTGAATACCCAACGCCTCGGCCGCTTTGCCTAAGTTTATTTCCTCATCCAGATAGGCGCTGACAACCAAAGACCACGTTAAGTCAGGGTTGCTTTCGATCATCTTTTGCAAAGCATCATCAACCAACTTGGGATGTTGTCTGTGCAATTTAGCGAGGTGGACAAAAGTCCAATCAATTGACCATACCATGCGTGAAATCCTCTAAAACAAGCAGATAGTTCAACCAGAATAGTATACCATATTCACGCCGCAGCGAGCTTTTGGAGGCTAGAGCTAGAGGTAACTTTTTCCTCTAGCTCTAGCTCCATCCTTATTACCGAATTTCTAAAAGTTCCACCTCAAAAATAAGTGTCGAACCGGGCGGGATGGGGCCGCCCCCGGAATCGCCATAAGCCAATTCGGGCGGGATGACGAGCTGGCGTTTGCCGCCGACGCGCATATCGGCCACCCCTTCATCCCAACCGGGGATGACCATGCCCTGTCCCAGAACAAAATCAAATGGCTGGCCCCGGTCAACCGAACTGTCAAAAATAGAGCCGTCTTCCAGCCAACCGGTGTAGTGGACGACCACGGTTTGCCCCGCTTCCGGGGACTCCCCATCTCCTTCAACCAGATCAATATACTTTAAGCCGCTGTCGGTGGTGGTGTAATCGCTCTCCTCAACGGCCGTCGGCTTGGCCTGGGGCGCCGCCGCCAGCAATTCCACTTCCATGATGAGGGTGGCGTTGGGCGGGATCAACCCCGGCACGCCCGCTTCGCCCAGCGCCAAATCCGGGGGAATGATGAGTTGTCGCCGGCCGCCCACCGCCATCGTTTCCATCCCTTCATTCCAACCGGGGAAGATTTGCGAGCTGCCCATGACAAAATCAAAAGGAACGCCCAGGTCAACGGAACTGGCCACAAAACGACGGCCGTCCGCCAGCCAGATGCCGTACTCTACCGTCACCATATCGCCCGCAGCGGGGGCGTCGCCGGAACCGACGGTTAAATCAGCTATTTTCAGACCAGACTCGGTGGCAGTGAACTCAGATTCAGCCACTTCTGATGGGGCCGGCGGCGCGCGAAACTCAACCAGTTCCACTTCGAGGATAAGGGAGGCGTTGGGCGGGATGGGGCCGCCGCCGGTATCGCCCAGACCCAGTTCCGGCGATAAGCGCATCTGGCGGATGCCGCCCGGTTTCATACCCGCCATGCCTTCGTTCCAACCGGGGAAGACCTGTTCGGCGCCCAGGATGAATTCGATGGGACGGCCGTCGGAACTGTCAATGAACGCGCGGCCGTCAGCCAGCCACATGGTGTAGTTGACAGAAATGATGTCGCCGTCTTGCGGGGATTCGCCGCTGCCTTCTTCCAGGTCATAGAGCATCAAACCGCTGTCGGTGACGGTGAATTGGTCGGCGGCAATATCGGCGGGGAGAATTTCCGGCGCAGCCGCGGTTGTGTCTCCATGCGGGGAAGCAGCCGAGCTGGCTTCAGCCGGAGCAATGGTGGGGACGACGGCCGTCGCCGGCGCATCTTCTTCTGTTTTTGAGTTGCGATAAACCAAAATAATGAGGGGGATCAACAAAACGACCCCCAGAATAATCAAATTCCGTACATTTTTATTCACAGTGACTCCTATGAGTTTTAAGATTTTGCCAGAAAAAAGAGGTTGTCGCGTTCCCAAAAAGTCACGTTACCTACTCCATTTCTAACCGAGGGCGTGATCCTACCATAGACGCCCCGGATGTCCACGAAGATATTTACCAATTACTCACGAACGGCCGTTTGCCCAATATAATTATTCACCCTCCCGGAGGCTAAGATGGGCTAAATTTCACCCAACTCGTGAGCCTCCGGCAGGATTTGTAACGGTTACGCCCAACTTTCACCCGGTCATTCTTGGTCAATTTGCACCAATTTGCCATTTGCCGTTGACATCTTCAAATTCTTTGTTACCATTTTCAACGTTATGAACGAATTTAAGTCTCAAGCTGTGCGCCGTTTCCCTCGCCCCCGCCGGACCAAAGGTCTGGTATTTGCGCTTGCTTGAGATTCTGAAACCCATAACCAAGCAGACGGCAGCCGCCAGACCAGCTAATTGGTCTGGCGGTTTTTTGTTGGATAAGTGGAGATTGATGATTGATGATTAAAGCAGGCATTTTTGGCGCAACCGGATATTCTGGCGTTGAGTTGGCGCAGATTTTGCAGCGGCATCTGGATGTGGAGATTTTATTTGCCACGTCACAGTCGTTTGTCGGACAATGGCTGGATGAAGTGTATCCCCAGGCGCCGCATCTGCCGCTCATCGCCGGGGAGGAGGCTCCCCTTGAACAGGCGGATGTGGTTTTTCTGTGTCTGCCCCATGCGGCGGCGGCCAACACGGCCGTCCGCGCTCTGGCGGCGGACTGCCGGGTGATTGATCTGAGCGCCGATTTCCGCCTCCGGGACGCGGCCGTCTACGAAGCGTGGTACAACGCGCCCCATCCCGCCCCCGATTTGCTGGCGACGGCCGTTTATGGTCTCACCGAGCATGTCCGCTGCCAATTGCCAGACGCCCAACTGGTGGCAAACCCCGGCTGCTATCCGACGAGCGTACTGTTGGCGTTACGGCCGTTGCTCCAGGCTGGCGTCCCCCTCGCCGGCCCCATCATCGCCGACAGCAAATCCGGCGTCTCCGGCGCAGGGCGGACGCCAAAACAGACGACCCATTTCGTTGAGGCGGCCAACAACTTCTCCCCCTACAAAATCGGCCGGGTACACCGTCACCTGCCGGAGATGGAACAGTTCATCCACCAATTCGCCAGCGACGCCCAACTCATCTTCTCGCCCCACCTGCTGCCCGTGCCTCGCGGCATTTTATCCACCATTTACGCGCCCATTGGCAGCGGCATGAGCCAAACCGACCTGCGCCGCCTTTTTCTGGACGCTTATGCGGCCGAACCTTTTGTCCGCGTCCTCCCCGCCGGGCAGTTGGCGACGCTGGCCCACGTCACCCACACCAACCGCTGCGCCATCGGGCTGACCGAGGCGGGCGACACCCTCATCCTCACCTCGGCCATTGACAATTTGGTGAAAGGGGCGGCGGGACAGGCAGTACAAAATATGAATGTGATGATGAATTTGGAAGAAACCAGTGGATTAAGGTAGCGAGTGATGGGTGGCATGTCGCCTTGTCAGGAGAAAACAATGCGCGTTTTGAAAATTGGCGGAAATGAATTGAATGAGTCGGGATTTTTGACGGCGTTGGCGCAAGCCGTGACCGCGTCGGCCGAGCCGGTGGTGATTGTGCATGGCGGCGGCAAGGCGATTGCCGAATTGCAGGCAAGGCTGGGGCTGTCGCCGCAGAAGATTGACGGGTTGCGCGTCACCGACGCCGAGTCGCTGGCGGTAGCGCAGATGGCGCTGTCCGGGCAGGCGAACAAGCAGATCGTGATGACGCTGCTGGCCGCCGGCGTGGACGCCATTGGCCTGAGCGGGGTGGATGGCGGTCTGCTCCGCTGCCGCAAAAAGCGGCACCCCACCGCCGATCTCGGCTTCGTCGGTGAAATCGTGGCAGTGCGGGTTGGCATCATGCAGCAGTTGGCGGCGCAGGGTATGACGGCCGTCATCTCCCCCATCTCGCTCGGCCAAGACGGCCAGATTTACAACGTCAACGCCGACGAAGCGGCTTCCGCCGTGGCGCTGGCCCTGGGCGCGGAGGCGCTGCACTTCATCTCCAACGTGCCCGGCGTGATTTATAAAGATGATGTGCTGGCCTCGCTGGATGCGTTTGTCACCGAAGATTTGATCGCCCGCGGCGTCATTCGGGACGGCATGGTTCCCAAAGTGCGGGCGGCGCTGACGGCCGTGGGGCAAGGGGTTCCGCAAGCGTGGATCGGCAATCTGGCCGGGCTGGCGCAGGCGGGCGGCACGGTTTTTACCAGGTAGCTAGAGATAGAGCTAGAGGAAAGAGGATGAAGGCAAACGAAATTATTCAGGCAGAAGCGAAGTATATTGTGCAGACGTATGTGCGGCCGGAACTGCTGTTTACGCATGGGAGGGGGGCGTATTTGTTCGACAGTGAAGGCGAGCGGTATCTTGATTTTACGTCGGGGATTGCGGTGACGGCGTTGGGGCATAGCGATGGGGAGTGGGCGGCGGCCGTATCCCAACAAGCCGCCGCCCTCACCCATGTCAGCAACCTGTATCACACCGCCCCCCACGTCCAATTGGCTAAAAACCTTGTCGAACATTCTTTTGCCGACAAGGTTTTTTTCTGCAACTCCGGCGCCGAAGCAAATGAGGCGGCGATAAAATTTGCCCGAAAATACGCGGGGCGCGGCCAATCCAAAATCCAAAATCCAAAATCCAAAATCATCGCCTTCTCCGGCGGTTTTCACGGCCGTACCGTCGGCGCGCTCTCTGTCACCCACAAAGAAAAATACCGGCGGCCGTTTGCCCCGCTCATGCCCGGCGTCGCCTTTGCTGAATTCAACAATTTGGCGTCGGCGCGGCAGGCGGCGGATGATGACACTTGCGCCATCATCGTGGAACCGGTGCAGGGGGAAGGGGGCGTGCAGCCGGCCGCGCCGGAATTTTTGCGGGGGCTGCGCGATTTATGCGACCAACACGGGGCGCTGCTCATTTTTGACGAGGTGCAGTGCGGCCTGGGGCGCAGCGGCCATCTGTGGGCGCATGAGGCGGCGGGGGTGACGCCGGACATCATGACGTTGGCGAAACCGTTGGCGGGCGGCCTGCCTATCGGCGCGGCGCTGGTGACGGATAAAGTGGCGGCGGTGATGAAGCCGGGCGATCATGGCAGCACCTTTGCCGCCGGGCCGCTGGTCTGCGCCGCCGCCAACGTCGTCTTTGATCGCGTCAGCCAGCCTGAGTTTCTGGCGCAGGTGCGGGAGACGGCCGCTCACCTGAAAAACCGCCTGGAATCTCTGACAAGCGATCAAATCGTGGAAGTTCGCGCCGCCGGGCTGCTGGTGGGCGTAGAGATGAAAGGCTCCGTCAAGCCGCTCATCGCCGCCGCCCGCGAACGGGGGCTGCTGCTCATCAACGCCGGCGAAAATGTGCTGCGCCTGGCCCCGCCGCTGATTATCACGAAGGAACAGGTGGATGCGGCCGTATCCATCATTGCCTCCTGTTTATCGAGCGAAAGCTAGAGGCCCAAATGACCGCCTCCTCTGGCTCTAGCTCTCGCTATCAAGCTATGAACATTCGACCCTTTCACGAAACGGATACTGAAGAAGTGGTGGCGCTGTGGACAGTTTGCGGGCTGGTTGTGCCCTGGAATGACCCGCGCCGGGACATCGCCCGCAAGCTCAATGTTGGCCGGGAACTGTTTTTGGCGGGCGAGGTGGACGGCCGTTTAGCGGCGTCGGCCATGGGCGGCTACGAGGGGCATCGCGGCTGGGTCAACTACCTGGCGGTGCATCCCGATTTTCAGCGGCGGGGATATGGGCGGATGATGATGACGGCCGTCGAAGAGAAACTGCTGGCGCTGGGCTGCCCCAAGATCAACCTGCAAGTGCGGGAAACGAACGAAGCCGTCATCCAGTTCTACCAAAAAATCGGCTATAAAAGCGACCGCGTTGTCAGTTTTGGCAAACGGCTCATCCCGGACGATTAACATGATCATTCGCTCTGCTCAAAACAGTGACATTCCCGCTTTGCTCCGCCTGGTGAGCGACCATGCCCGGCGCGGCGACTTGCTGCCGCGCACCGCCCTCTCCATCCGCGACACGCTGGCCGATTGGTTGGTGGCCGAGGATGAGAATGGCAATATTGCGGCGTGTGTGTCGTTGTTGTTTTATACGGCCGTACTCGCCGAAGTTCGTTCGCTGGCCGTATCCGATAAATACAAAGGGAATGGGGTTGGCCGCAAACTACTCGCCGCCCTGATCGCCCGCGCCCAGGAAAAGCAAATCCCCACCCTGTTCGCCCTCACTCGCGCCGTTCGCTTTTTTGAAAAAGCGGGGTTCGCCATCACCCAAAAAGAAGATTTCCCGGAAAAAATCTGGCGCGATTGTTTTATTTGTCCGGTGAAGGAATGTTGTGATGAAACGGCCGTTGTTTTGGAATTAGCAATGAGTAATGAACAATGAGCAATGAGTAATGAGTAATGAGTAATGAGTAATGAGTAATGAACAATGAGTAATGAACAATGAGCAATGAGTAATGAACAATGAGCAATGAGTAATGAACAATGAGCAATGAGTAATGAACAATGAGCAATGAGTAATGAACAATGAGCAATGAGTAATGAACAA
>JAJRVV010000193.1 GCA_024277135.1 Chloroflexota bacterium
GTAATGTCCGGCGCCGCCGCCGCCGGCAGCGCCAGCAGCAAAACAGTCAAACCCATCCCCAGAAAAACAGCGGCAGCCAGCAAAGCGGAACGATAGCAAAAACGACAAGCAGTTGCAGACAACATAAGCATCCTCACATTTCAGGCTCTTTGGGAACTCTCGGGGTTGACAAGCCCGTGATGCGTAATGGGTGATACGTATCCAGAGAAAATCACGCATCACGTATCACGCCCAAACCTCATAAAATCCTAAAGACCCGCATTTTATAATGGTCAACTTCAGTACCCGACATGAAAGTTAACCAAGGTTAAAAAAGCGACAAACTTGCCAAAATGGCAATCGTCGGGCATGGTTGGCCTCAAAAAGGGTCAACAAGAAGAGGTGACAACCATGCCCAACTTAAAGTTATTCTTGCACATTAAAAGTTTATTGACAATGCTTCACGAAGAAGACAATCATCATTTGACCACGCTGGCTTTGATGGTGACCGGCTTGTTCTTTGGTCGCCATGTGCAATTGTGGATGATTGCCCTGTGGTGTCCCTGGGATGTGCAGTTGTAAGTACCGTCAGAGCGTTTTGTCGCTGACCAGCGTGTGGATATCCACGCCATCTTTGAGCCATTTGTCTGGGCGATGCAAGCCAGTTTAGGTAATGAAACGGCTTATCTCATCATTGATTGCACACAAGCGGGGACCACATGCCGCACATTGGTCATCGGTTTAGCCTATCACGGCACGATGCTACCTCTACGCTGGCATACAATCAAAGGAAAGAGGCTCTTTGGGATCTCATGTGGTTGACAGAATATGTGGGGGGTAAGCAAATCGTGCATATCCCATTGTGTCCAGCCAAAGCCGTTGAAACAAGCTGTCAACCTTCTTGATCCCATAACATCTTCTCTTGATGGCTTTAAGTTTGTTGTTAAATCCTTCAACAAAGCCGCTGTTGGCGCGACGAATGAAATAGTTGGCAATCATGTCCAGATGATTGTTCAGCGTCTTGATCGCTTTGTCAAAACAAGTAAGCGTGCTGTGTTCCACTTTGGCAATCCACTTTAGCAAACGATTTTCCCCTTGCTTTCGACTCAAACCCATATCAAAAATGGCTGTCAATTCTGTTCGCAATGTATAGGCTTGGTGCAACTGGGGCGAATGAGCCAACAGCCGCCGCAATTGCGCCTTTTGTTCTTCATCAAGCGCATCGTGATTACGACGCAACAACCATAACGCTCCCTGACAATCACGCTGAAATGTTTCTTCAGGCAATTCCTCTTTCAAACGTTTCAACTCTTTTTTACGCAGTGTGTCAAACCCATCCCGATAATGTTCGGCCACGTGGAAGCGATCTACCGCGATTTTGGCCTCTTTCAATTCATATTTGGCGATAAACTCGGTCAAAGCATTGATATATCCCTCCCACATATCGGTGCAGAAGGTATGGATGCTTTCCCGCAACCGCTCAGGTATTGTCTCTAAAAAGTCGCGTACCGTTTTTTTTGCGATCTTCCAAAACAGCCAAAATGACCACTTTTCCGTTCTCTTGTCGCGCCGTAATGACTGCGGCGAAATTTTTATGTCCCTTTTTCATGGCTATTTCGTCAATACCCACTGTGCCCAAATGGGTGATGCTATCCCAATCCACCTCAACTGGTACCCGTCATTTGAGCGCTCCCAACACCGCGTCATACCCAATTCTTTCTTTCAAACTCACGTCTTCGACTGTGCTGCCGATCAATTGTTTCATCAAGTAGTCGTCATACCGTGTCGTATGCGGACTTCTTTGCTCATACCAGGCCAATACTTGAGTTATGGTTGGCTCGTGCAAACAACTTTTACATTGACCCCGTTTGGGGCGGACGCAAATATATGTCTCATATCCCAAAATGGGCAAATGCCGCAATGTTAATCTAAAGTGACCCCCATTGTCAAGACCACAAAATCACGAATTTTAGTAACGTTTTCGCCATGTTCTATTAAACCCAGCGGTCAAGCGGCCGGTCGAGCATCTTGAGGCTAAAATAAACCTCAGCGGGTGTACAGTCCCCCAGGCTTTGATGCGGCCGGGCAGCGCTTTGCAAGCCGGGCAACAGGTGCGCGTGATGGGTATTAAAGACGTGGATGAATGGTATGGCGTCATGGTTAAAGTGAAGAAAGGCCGCGCCTCCCACACATTTCCCCTGTGTGATTTAGAAGCCGTTTCCGATAAATCCTCAAACCACGATCCGGTGCATCTATACGCCGTCTGGTTTGCGAATAAGTAGCGACGCGCAGCCAGGGACAGTTAACTCAACCCTAAACATACAGATCGCGGGTTCGATAAACAAAAAGCACTCGACTGAATCGAGTGCTTTGGAACCCATAATGGGGAACGGGAGCGACGGGGGTCGAACCCGCGATCTCCGGCTTGACAGGCCGGCGTGTTAACCACTACACCACGCCCCCTAGAGCGAGCGGGATATTAACAGATGTTTCCAATGATGTCAACACAAAATTCTAAAAATCGAGTCTATTCGATACGCTTGATATGAGCGCCAAGTGACCGTAGTTTGACATCTATTCGTTCGTAACCACGATCAACTTGCTGAATGTTATGAATGGTAGTCGTTCCCTCAGCGCATAATCCAGCCAACAGCAGCGCCATGCCAGCGCGAATGTCCGGGCTGGGCACGCCATGCGGACTGGCAACCAACGTAGATTTTACCTGTACCAACACCCGGTGCGGATCGCATAAAACAATTTTAGCGCCCATAAACACCAGATTGTCAACGAAAAAGAAGCGGCTTTCATACATCCAATCATGTAAAAGCGCCGATCCTTCAGCTTGGGAGGCTAAAACAACGGCAATGCTCATCAAATCCGGCGGGAAACCGGGCCAGGGCATCGGCTTGATTTCGGAGATGCGGCCGCCCAACGCCGGTTGTATTTTCATGGGTTGGTCGGCCGGGATGAGGATGTCATTCCCCTCATCAATCCAGGTGACGCCCAGCTTTTCGTAGACCAGCCGGATCATCCGCAGATTTTGCGGATCGGCGTTTTTGATGCGGACTTCGCCGCCGGTGACGGCCGTCGCTCCAATAAAACTACCCACTTCCATAAAATCGGAGCCGATGGTGAACTCAACGCCATCCAGCCGCTCCACGCCTTGAATCGTCAAATGATTGGTGCCAATCCCTTCGATTTTGGCCCCCATCTGATTAAGAAAATGGCACAAGTCGCGCACATGCGGTTCAGACGCGGCATTGTCAATGATCGTTTCCCCGGCGGCCAGCACGGCCGTCATAATCGTGTTCTCCGTGGCAGTGACGCTGGCCTCAGCCAGTAGCAGGTAGCCGGCGCCGCGCAAGCTTTTAGCCGACATGCGGAACAATCCCCGGTCAGGCACGTCAATCTGAACGCCCAACGACTCTAAGGCGCGCATGTGAGTATCCAACGGCCGTCCGCCAATCACGTCCCCCCCCGGCAAAGGCAGCGTCACCTGTCCCAACCGCGCCAGCATTGGCCCTGAAAACACAAACGAGGCCCTCGTCCGACCGGCCAGCACGCTGTCTAACGCCGTTTTTTTCAAGGAATGGGCATGAATCCGCCAACTGCCATCTCCTAAATCCGCTATCTCCACCCCCAAATCAGCCAAAACGAGCAAGGTGTTACGCACATCCTGGATGTTGGGGATATTGTGCAAAATGACGGGCTGGTCGGTGAGGATGCAGGCGGGCAGCAACTTGAGCGCGGCGTTTTTGTTGCCGCTGGCCGTAACCGTTCCCCGGAGAGGATGACCGCCTTCGATGATAAATTTTTTCATAATTTCTCCTTTTTCCTGGCGCAAGATTGTAGCCGCCCCCCATCTCCCAGACAACCCACGACTGGCCTACGCGGTTAATAGACAATGAACAATGAGCAATGAGCAATTTTTCATTGCTCATTGTTCATTGTTCATTTAAACTCGCCCCATGCCAACCATAGAAATCAATCAGAAACGACTTTTTTACACATGGAAACCGGGCCGCGCCGATGGGCCTACGCTGCTCCTGATTCATGGCGCGGGCGGATCGCGCCTGACCTGGCCGTTGGAACTGCGCCGGTTTGCCGAGGCGGCGGTGGTTACGTTGGACTTGCCGGGACACGGCCGTTCCCACCCCCCGGCCCGCGCCCACATCGCCGACTACGCCGACGATGTGACCGCCGTCATTGACGCGCTTAATTTAGAAAAAGTTGTGGTTGTCGGTCACTCGATGGGCGGAGCCATCGCCCAAATGCTGGCCTTACGCCATCGGGACAAAGTCGCCGGGCTGGTTCTCATCGGCGCCGGCGCCCGTCTGCCCGTTTCTGACGCCATTTTAAGCCAGGCGCTCACCAATCTCCCGACGGCCGTTGAGTTCATCACCCGCTACGCCTGGGCCAAAAACACGCCATCCGCTCTGGTCGAGGACGGCCGTCAAATCATGCTGAACAGCGATCCGGCCGTCCTGCATGGGGATTTCGTCGCCTGCAGCCGGTTCAACGTCATGGAACGGCTGCCTCAAATCCAAATCCCAGCCCTGATCATCGCCGGCGCAGACGACAAAATGACGCCGCCCAAATTCGGCCGCTACCTGGCCGAACACATCCCCCACGCCGAGCTTTTACTCCTCGATGGCGCGGGGCATATGATGATGTTGGAACAGCCTGGCCCGGTGACGGCCGCCATCTCCGTTTTCCTACGCCGCCGCTTCAACTAACGCCCGCAGCCGCGGCGCCAACGCCTTCATCGCCTGCCCCCGGTGGCTGATCTGCTGTTTCACGGCCGACCCCACTTGCGCCATCGTTTGCTCCCGTTCCGGCAAATAAAAAATGGGATCATAGCCAAAGCCGCCCGCCCCGGCCGCAGCCAGGGCGATCCGCCCCTCACACACGCCGGCAGATGTTTCCAGAAGACGGCCGTCTCCCCCCGCCAACGCAATCACACACCGAAACCGCGCTGTCCGCTCCGGCTCCGGCACATCCCGCATCTTCTCCAACAGCAGTTGATACTGATCCTCATGCGACAACCCCGGCCCGCCATACCGCGCCGTCAACACCCCCGGCTCCCCATTCAACGCATCCACCTCCAGCCCGGAATCATCCGCCAGCGTCAGCAAACCCGTCGCCCGCGCATACCACGCCGCCTTCAACACCGCGTTTGCCCGAAATGTGCCGCCCGTCTCCGCCACGTCGGCCGTCACCCCCACATCATCCAGACCAAGCCACTCAATCTGCAAATCCGCCAGCATCTGGGCAAACTCAGCCACCTTTCCCTGATTATGCGTCGCTACCAACAGCTTCATTTTGCACCTCGCCAATACTCATCCCGTTCTCACGGCTTTACGCAATAAATCATTCGTATGCTATACTTTCCCCTCAAATTTTATCGCAAAGAGACGGTTATGAGCAGCCACCCATTATCACGCTTACGCTTCAATTTCGGCTTTTTACTGGAATCTCCCGTCGGCGACAGCCGCACAACAGAGTTGGACTACCCTTCCATCATCGTCGCCGAAGATGTCACCCTGACTCCTCTCCAGGGGCAGTTCACTGCTACCCGCATTTCCGAAGGGCTGTATCTCAATGGTAAATTAACCAGCGTCATCGAAACCCCCTGTGTGCGCTGCCTGACGAACATGAACCTGTCCATCGCCTTCACGCTGGACGAACTATTTTATTACCCGCCGGACACCGCTCCAGAAGGCAGTTATGCCTGGAGCGACACCGGTTTCATTGACCTTTCGCCTCTGGTGCGGGAACTGAGCTTGCTGGAAATTCCCATGAAGCCCATTTGCGGGGAGGATTGCCAGGGCTTGTGCATGGTGTGCGGCCAAAACCTCAACGAGGCTGATTGCGACTGTGAAGACGATGATATTGATCCCAGACTGATCAAATTGCGGTCACTCCTGGAAGATTAGAAAACAAAGAGCCACGAAGACAAGGAGAACGCTGAGAAACTATGTACTCTCCGTGTCTCCGTGGCAGCTTTTTTTAGGGAACAAAAAGATTTCAATGTTTTATGATAGAGCTAAAATTTTTGTCCGAAGCGGCAGCGGCGGCGATGGCATGATCGGCTTTCGCCGAGAGAAGTTTGTGCCTTTGGGCGGGCCGGATGGCGGCGATGGCGGCAAGGGCGGCGATGTCATCATCACCGTCAACGCCCATCTCAATAGTTTGGTGCGTTTTCACAAAGGCAGCCATTTTCGAGCAGGCGATGGCGGGCATGGCGGCAAAAGCAATCGCACCGGGGCCAACGGCAAGGATATTCGCCTGGAAGCGCCGCCGGGCACATTGATTCGGGATGCGGAAACGGGCGAGTTGTTGGCGGAGTTAACGGCCGTCGGCCAGGAAGCGGTCATTTTAACCGGCGGTCGCGGCGGCAGAGGCAACGCCCGTTTTGCCAACAGCGTGCAACAAGCGCCCCGCATCGCCGAACGAGGCGCGCCCGGCCAAAAATTGTGGCTGACCCTGGAACTCAAACTCATCGCCGACGTGGGCATCGTCGGCGTGCCCAACGCCGGTAAATCCACCTTGCTGTCTGTGGTGAGCCAGGCCCGCCCCAAAATCGCCGACTACCCCTTCACCACCTTACAGCCTAGCTTGGGCGTGGTCGTCCTGGACGAATATCAATCTATGGCGCTGGCCGACATTCCAGGGCTGATCGAAGGAGCGGCGCAAGGGGTGGGGCTGGGCCATGATTTTTTGCGCCATGTGGAGCGGACGCGGGTACTCATTCACCTGCTGGATGGCGCGGCCAGCGATCCGCTGGAAGATTGGGCCATGATCAACCAGGAATTGGCCATGTATGATGTGGTTCTGGAAAATAAACCGCAGTTGGTGGTACTCAACAAGATGGACTTGCCGGATACCGTCGCCTGGGAGCCGCTCATCGCCGAGGAAATGGAGAAGGCGGGCGTCCCGTTTTGCTCGATTTCGGCAGCGACGAATGATGGGGTGCGGCAGATGCTGTACCGGGTGAAACAGATGCTGGATGAAGCGCCGGAGCCATTCAGTGAGGATGCAGAAGTGGCGGTGATACGGCCGTCAACCGAAGACGAATCATTCGAGATCAAACGAGAAGGGGCAGGCTGGCGGCTCAGCGGCGTCAAAATCGAGCGCATCGCCGCCATGACCTACTTTGAATTTGACGCCACCCTGCTCCGCTTCCAGCAAGTTTTGGAGCGAACGGGCGTCACCAAAGCCATGGAAGAAGCGGGGGTGAAAGCCGGCGACACCGTGTTTATCGGCGATCAGGAGCTGGAGTGGGGCGAAGAGTAGGGCTGCTGGGCGGCACGTTTGATCCGCCGCATGTAGGCCATTTGTGGCTGGCGGAAACGGCGCAAGAACAGCTCGATCTGGACATCGTGTTGTTCTTGCCGGTGGGTCAACCGCCGCACAAATTAGACCGTCCCGTCACCGCCGTCCACCACCGGCTGGCGATGACAAAACTGGCTATCCAACGCCATCCCCGCTTTGCCCTGGACGCTGCCGACTGCGAACGGCCATGTCCCCACACCACCGCCTCCCTCCTGCCCCTCATGCAAGCCAAACATCCCGATGATACATTTTGGCTGCTAGTCGGCGCCGATTCGCTGCAAGATTTTCCTACCTGGGAAAATCCGACCCGGTTGATCGCGTTGTGCCGCCTGGCGGCGCTGCCACGTCCCGGCGTGGCGCTGGATTGGGATAGGTTGGAGACGGCCGTGCCCGGCATACGCGCGGCGGTTGATTTGCTGGATGGCCCGACATTGGCCCTTTCCTCCACCGAAATCCGTCACTGGAGCTGGGCCGGCCGTTCTATCCGTTACCTGGTAACAACGGCCGTTCACGACTACCTCTCGACCCACAAATTGTATGAGAGAACCACTCCCTGAACACAAAAAAAGAGCAGGGAAACCCTGCTCCAATTCAACAACGCCCGCCAACGCCAACTTTACGCTTCTGCTTCAGATTCCGGCTGCTGCGGCTGACGGGGTATAAACCGTTTCATCTGGGCCACCGGCACCTTGATCAACTTGCGGCAGTTGATACACTCTACGCCATGATACTTCTGCTTCTTCTCCGCCGCTTCAGCCACAGCCTGAACGATAAACTCCCGGCTCAGGTTGAATGATTGGCGGCAGTATTGACAACGAACATTCATTGCACACACTCCTATTCTTTAAGGGCAAAAAGCAGACGATTAGACCGCCCGCTGTGCCTGAGAATCAAGGCATTGTAGATGAAACGGTGGCAGAAAACAAGCGACACAGGAGACCGGAGACTGGAGACTAGAGATTGCCAGTCTCCAGTCTCTTGTCTCCAATTTCCTGAAGTCAAACCTTGTTTTCGGGCAAACCCTATGGAACGAGCAGCATGACCGACATTGAACCCTCCGTATTGACGGAGCTGATCAGACAATCCTTAAACCAGGGCAAAACGGCCGTCCTCACCGTCACCAGCAACAGCATGTCCCCCTTGCTGCGGTCAGGCGATCAGGTGTTGCTGCAACGCACCCCGTTGGCACAACTGCGAGCCGGAGATGTGGTCACGATCACAGCCGTCGCCGACCTGCTCACCCACCGCTTTTGGGGCGTGGCCGAAGAAAATGGCGCCATCACCCTGCGCACGCGAGGCGACCGCCCCCTGCTTGATGACCCGGCCCGTTCCACCGCCGATTTGCTGGGCCGCATCACCGCCCGGCGGCGGCAAGGGCGCGAATTGTCTCTGGAAAAAGGCGTGGGGAAGTGGCTCAACCGGCACCTGGCCTTTCTCTCCGCCGCCGAATGGCGCTGGCTGGGCGGCCGTCTCCGCCCCGGCAAACCACCCCTTCCTCTCCGCCTCGTCCGCCGCGCCGTTTACGTTTGGGCTTGTGTGATGACGGCCGTCGTTGAACAAATCACCCGCTTCCAACCCACACCCACTGAACAACATTGACTCACAGGCACGGTTACGGAGTAGAGTCCCCGCCGCCCAACATCCCCCGCAACCGCTGCATTAGACCGGAACGCGACGGCCGTGCCATCTCACCCTCATCCTCCGATTCAGGCGATGACTCAGGCTGATCCGCCTTCTGCTTCCTTGCCGCCAACCAATCCGCAAACCCCTGGCTGAACGGCCGAAAATCATCCCCCTCCGCTACCAACAGCCCCAACTGCGCCAACGCCCGGCGCTGCCGCTGCGCCACCAACGGCGGGTTTGGCGGCAGCGGCCGGGTGAGCAGCGCCTGATGCCGCCGGTTCAACGAATCCCACAACGCCCGCCAATACGGCTCCGCCTGCCAGGCGAACGAGTGGCCTATCGTCTCCCAATCCGCCTGCGCCAGACGTAAACCGTCAAACAGGAAAAAGCCGCCCATTTGCAAGAAAAAGGGATGACGGCCGCACCGCTCCAGCATGAACTCGACGCCGCTCTCCTGCACGGTGACGCCAAACTGCCGCGCCGGTTCGGTGAGCAAGGCAGCGGCGGCGGCTGACGATAACAACCCCAACGGCCTCATGGCGAACGGTTTGCCAAAGCCCGGCCGCAGTCCATTTTGTTTGAGCAGGTAGGTTAGCGGCTGGGTAGAAGCGATGACAAAGGCCAGGTATTGATTGGCCGCCAGCGCGTGCCAGATGTTGAGAAAAGCGTCGTCGAAAATGGACTGCCGCTGCGCCAGCAGGGCAAACTCATCCAGGCAGATGACGGGCCGATAGCCGCTTTGACGCAACTGACGCACCCGCTGCGCAAACTGGCGCACATCGGCCGCCGTAGGCAGCAACGCCGGCCCCAACGCCTGGTAATTGCGCCCCGGCAGCATCTGCCCTTGCTTCACCTCGGCCGCCACCGCCCGCTCCCATTGGCGCAAAATACTGTTGAGCAGGCCCGCCACCGTGTGGAAACGGTCGTCCCGCATATCCACATACGCCATCAAATAATCAGGCGAAGGAGCATGGCGGCACAAACGCAGTAGCAGCGAACTTTTGCCCATATGCCGCAGCCCGATCACGGCCGTACTCTGCATCCCTTTCAGCCGCGCCTGCAGAAAAGCCAACTCTTCCTCCCGGCCAAAGAACATCTTGTCCGTCGTCACCGGCACACTGATGCTGTATGGATTGGCCGCCGGCAGGAAGGGGGAAACCTCTGCCTTACGCCAAGACATGGTCACATTCTCATCAAAGACGGCCGTATCCAACCCGGCCAGCGTATCCAGCGCATCCGCCATCGGCGTGTCGTGCAGGTCGCTGGACCAGGCAACTGTGGGCGGCTCCTCCAGCGGCGACCCTTTGCCGGCGGCAATGTCGTCCAGCCAACCCAACGCCGCTTCCAGCTCGGCCGTTTGCGACAAGGTTTCCCGCTCTTTACCGGGCAAAGCGGCCGTCACCTCCGGCAGACGGCCGTGCCGCATCATGAACATCACAAATTCAGACGCCCGCTCCGCCTGCGCGCGGCCGTCCAGCGCCTCGCCATCCACGCCAAACTGAGCGCAAAACGCCTCAAATTCCGCCTTTTCCAATCGGGCTATCCGGTTCTGTAACTGCGACCAATCCATGTCAATCATTCAGAATTGTTAATTGTTAATTGTTAATTGTTAATTATCCCAACGCCTTCGCCACATGATGCACCAACCGCTCGGCCACGGCCGTTTTACTCATTCGCGGCATATTCTCCACCACCCCGGCCGAACTAAGCAGCGCCACCCGGTTGGTATCCACGCCAAACCCGGCGCCTTCGGCGGTGACATCGTTGACGGCGATGAAGTTGAGACCCTTGCGTAACAGTTTTTGCCGGCCGTACTCAAACGCATCTTTGGTTTCGGCGGCAAAACCGAGCGCCACGCGGGGGAAGCCCGTTTTTTCCCGGCGATCCTTCACCGCCGACAAAATATCCAGCGTCACCTCCAGGCCAATCGCCAGGCCCCACTGCTCGTCCGTCTTCTTGATTTTGTGGTCAGACTGGGTATCGGGGCGGAAATCAGCCACCGCCGCCACCATAAACAAGACTTCGGCGTCCTGCACCGCGGCCAAAACCGCGTCCGCCATCTCCTGCGTCGTCGTCACCGGCATCAGATTCACGCCCAGCGGCACCGGTTCGGCCGTCGGCCCCAGGATGAGGGTGACATCGGCCCCGGCGTCCACCGCCGCCTGCGCCACCGCCAACCCCTGCTTGCCCGTGGAACGATTGCTGATAAAACGCACCGGGTCCAGCGGCTCGCGGGTCGGCCCGGCCGTGACCACCACTTTTTTACCGGCCAACACGCCAGTTTGCCGCCCCAACACCTGCCGGATGTGGGCCAGCAGTTGCGGCGGCTCCACCATCCGCCCCCGCCCCAACAAGCCGGAAGCCATCCGCCCCTCAGCCGGGCCGATGATGTGGACGCCCCGGTCACGCAAGGTTTGCGCGTTGGCCTGGGTAGCGGGATGGGCGTACATGCCGCCGTCCATGGCCGGCGCCGCCAGCAGCGGGCAGCGGGCGGCCAGCGCGGTCAGGGTGAGCAAGTTGTCGGCCAATCCGCCCGCCAGCTTGGCGATGGTGTTGGCCGTGGCGGGGGCGATGATGAACAAGTCAGCCTGTTCGCCCAACCCCACGTGGCGCACATGCTCGTCCAAATCCCACATGCTGGTAGTACACGGCCGTCCCGTCACCGAGCGAAAAGTCAACGGCAACACAAATTTTTGAGCCGATTCCGTCAAAATCACGTCCACCAACGCCCCCGCCTGCGTCAGCTTGGAAGCCAGGTCGGCTGCCTTGTAGCAGGCGATGGAGCCGGTCACGCCCAGGAGGATTCGTTTGTCTTTCAAGAGGGTGATGGATTTCATGCCCCCTAGTGTAATCGGTATAAACAACAATTGCCAATTGACAATTGTCAATTGACAATTGACAATTAGCAATTGACAATTGCATTTGGAGGCTGTTCGTGAACAAACAACAAAAACGGTGGCTGCGCGGCATCTTGATTAACCTGGCGTTATGGGCGGGGAGTTTTCTTTGGTTCCACAATGTCCAGCAGGCAAACATCCAGACGGCCGTCGCCAAAAACAAACAAATGCTGGGCATGATGTTGATGGCCGATATTCCCTTTTCCGCGGAAACGGTGGCGGAAACGGCCGTCCGCGACCCCCAACTCGCCGATTATCTGGCGGGTAAACAAGTGGATTTCGTCAACGCGCTGCCCCTAAGCCTGGGCGAGGCCCGCCCTTGGCAAGCGTTCGGCTGCCAAGCAGGCAACTGCGCCCACGTCGTCTGGTACGATTACGGCGCCAACGGCACCATTAACAGCATCATCAACACCGGCACCGGGCAGGTGGCGGTCGTGTGGACGGATTTGGCAGCCCGGCCCATCGGCAGCCAGTACATCGTGGACAAGGCGGTAGCAATTGCGGCTAAAGACTCGGAAGTGACGGCCGTCCTCGGCGACATCGGCGCGCCTGATCCGGCCATGATCCCCATGTCCGGCTGGCTGGCCGACGACGACTGCCGCGACGATTGGTGCGTGGACTTAACCTACCGCGACCCCAGCGGCAGCGGCAAAATCTTCCACATCTTCGTCAACCTGAACCAGGAGCGGGTAGCCCGCACTTTCTACACGCGCGGCCGGCCGGAGCGCGCGTTAGGCAAACCGCTGGCCCAGGGCGCCCCTTACCGTGATGGCTGCGCCGAGCAAAACGGCTGGTCGCTCTGCTGGGAGATGACCGCCCACGACGGCGTCAACTTCCGCGATGGCGTCTACAACGGCAAAACCATCTTCGACAGCATCAAAATCACGCAGGTGGAAGCGTGGTATCCCAGTTGGCCCGGCGGCTACCGGGACGAAATCGGCTTTACCGGCTCCGTCCCCCCCTTTGGCGGCACGCAAGTGACCGACCTGGGCGATGGCATCTAAATCCGGCAGATGTTCACCGAGTTCACCTTTTGGCCCAACTGCGTCTGTTGTTACCGGTATGAAGAAGCGCTGCGGCTGTTTGGCGACGGCCGTTTGGAAACCGAATTTGTCTCCCACGGCCCCGGTTGCGACGATTTGTCCATCTACCGCCCCTTCTGGCGCATTGACCTCGATTTGAACGGCGGCGGCAACGACCAGGCATGGGCGTGGCAGGGCAGGCAGTGGACAGAAGTGACCGATGAGGTCGAATTGTCCCCATTCGTCAACGACCTCTCCCCCGACGGCTTCAAACTAGCCACCATAGACGGCGACATCAGCTATCGTTGGCAGATGGATCGCACCGACCCGTTGGGCGCAGACGAAGCCCACCTGTTTGTGCTGGCGGAAAAGCCGGGCGAAGGAGACGGCCCGCTGCTCGCCGGCCCCGGCGACACCTTCCAGCCGCCGCGCCAATGGCTGGACGGCGACGCTGCCTCCGGCAATGACCTGGTGTTGTGGTACGTGCCGCTGCTGAAGACAAAAAAAGGCGGCCCCTGGTGGTGTATGCCCGATCCAGAACCCGACTTCTCCCCCTGCCAGGTGACGCTGCGCGCTTCTCCCGCCGGGGAACTGCGCCAACCGACGGCCGCAGAACTGGCAGAACTGGCCGCCACCCCTACCGCCGCATCCGAAACCAGCGCCACCGCCGCGCCCCCGCCTACGCCGCGCCCCATCCAAGGAGAAACGGCCGAGGAGATCATCCTCAACGCTGGCTGCGGCTCCTGCCACACCATCGGCGCATTGGGGGAACAACACAAGGTGGGGCCGGACTTGTCGGCGATTGGGTTGATTGCGGCACAGCGGGTGGCGGAGATGACTGCCGAGGAATACATCCGCGACTCCATCCTGGCTCCCAACAATTACATGGCCCCCGACTGCCCCAACGGCCCTTGTCTGGCCAACATCATGCCCCGCGACTACAGCATCCGCCTCAGCCCGGCGCAGATGGACACGTTAACCGCGTACCTGCTGACGATGCAAGGCCAGCCCGCCCTCATCGGCCCGCCGGGGACAACCGCCACAACCCAGCCCAAAGCGTTCCCCGCCCCAAAACTGGGCGACACTCAGCCTGCCAGCAGCCGATCTCTGCTGACAACGCTCATTTTGCTGCTCAGCTTCGTCTTTTTGCTCACGCTGTTCCTGCTCCTGCGCCAGCCGTCAGGAGAAGATTAAGAGGGCGCAGCCTTTCGCAAACAAGTTGGCGGCTTGAGACTGGAGACTGTGTAATCTCCAGTCTCAGTAGATCCAAAATCTGCCACGAATTTGCACAAATTTCACGAATTAAGAACGTGTTTTTCGTGTAATTCGTGGCATTCGTGGCGAAAATCTTGATCTACTGAGTCTCCGAATTGTTACGACAACTTCGACTGCGGCGGCGGCGCGGCCGTATCAGACTCCCCTTCTTCTGCGGCCAGCGAATCCGTCAACGCCCTCGCTTCGGCAATCCACCCCGCCATTTTGCGCTGATGGCCCGGCTTCAAGCCCAAAATCTGCGAAAGCTGCTCAGGAGTCTGTTCTGCCAATTCTACCAACTGGGAAATACCGGCGTCCCCCAATTTCCGGGCATAAACGGGGCCGATGCCGTGAATCGTTTCCAACTCTTTTTTGCCCTGCATGCCCGTAAATCTGAGTTGATGTTGGGCGGCCGCCAGCCGGGCCGCCAACTGGCTTTTGATGGGTTCAGCTTCCTTGAGGCGGGCTTCCGCTTCGGCCAGCCGCTGGCGCAGCTGCCGGGTTTCGGTGAGTTGGCGCAGCATCCCGGCCAATTGGGATTCCAGCTCTTGGATGCGAGATTGGGCGTGTGAGAGGTCTTGGCTGGTTTGGGACTGTTGGGTTTGTACGGCCGTCAACTCCTGTTTAGCCGCCGCCAATTCCTGCTCCAACTTGTGCCGCCGCCGGTGCAGTTTGGCTAACTTCCGCTCCGTCTGGTTGAGCCGGGTTTGCATTTGCTGGCGCTGTTGTTCGCTGGCGCGGATCAGCTTTTCCCAGACGCGGCCGTCCCAAACAAACGCCGCCAACACCCCGGCTAACAATCCCGCCGCTGCCAACAATCCGGCCAAAACCCAATCCATCACGATTCTCGCTTTATCCCGCCCGGTTCATCTGCCCATCTGCCGCGCTTCGGCCAAAATGGACGCCGCCCGGCCCGGCCGAATTTGCAAGATGTCGGCTAGTTGTTCTTCGCCAGTGGCCGCTAGTTGGACGATGCGATGGATACCGGACGCCGCCAATCGCCGGGCAAAGACAGGGCCGATCCCTTTGACCGTTTCTAAATCATCCGGGGGAAGTGGCGACGGCCGTTCTGTGACCGGCCGTTTCATTCCCCGCAGCCGGGCTTCGGCCGCCGCTAATCGATCTAGCAAATCTAGCGCCCCATCTTCGGCGGAGGTGCTTTTTTGCCAATACCAGATAATCAGACCGACTAAAACACCCAATAATATGCCGACAGTAAAGTTTGAAGAATGTTTTTTACTCATCAATCTCCTCACGACTATGCGATTCATTCTAATGGGTTCTGGTGGGAAAAGCAATGGGGGCAAGCAGGTAAACCGGCAAACCCTTTACCGGCAAATGAGCGCCGGCTGTTTGAATTCGCGCAAGATGTGTTCCACGGTACTGCCCAATACCAGGTGCTTAACCGGCCGGTAGCCAAAGCCGCCCATGATGATTTCATTGCTGTTGTGGGCGGCGGCCGTTGCCAGCACCGCTTCGGCAATCGGTTTTTGCCGCAATTCGTAGGTGACATCGGTGATGCCGTATTGTTCGATGTAACGGCGCGCCTTTTCCAGCGCCGCCGGCGAGGTGTTCTCTGTCTCCACCGTCAGCGCCACCAGCGACGTGTCCCAGCGGATTTTGAAATAGGTGGCAATATACAACGCTTCGTCTGCTTTGGGGCTGCCATCATACGCCAGGAGATGACGGCCGTACTCCCCTGTCGAGCCGCTGGGTACAGCTAAAATGGGCCGGGGACAGCGCTGCACCAGGCGATTAAACCCATGACCCAGCCGATCCATCGGCTGCGAACCGGGTGGATGCACCATACTGGTCACCACCAGATCAACCCAGGCCGCCCGTTTGATGATGGTATCAGCCACCTCCCCCACTTCGACGGCAAACTCGCCGGCCACTCCCGCCTCACGACAGCGGGTTTCAAATTGTTGGCGCAGCGCCTTAACCCGCGGCGAGTTGATTTCCGATTTGTGAGGCACCACGTGCAGTCCCAACAAGCGATCCCCTTCCCATTTGGCCATGGGGATCAGGTGATCGAGTGTGTGCCAATCGGCGTCTGTGCCGCGCATGGCGACCAGATAATCGGTGAAGAGCCGGTCGCCCCGCCCCGCCGCTAACTGTTGTTTACGCCAACGGCCCGGTTCCGGGCCATCTTCCAGATCTTCCGGGGTCAACGCCTGGCGAATTTTGGTTCCGATTCGGCGGAAAATGTTCCGTTTGCGTTCCTGTTCCTGCTCGGCCAAATCAGAAGCGGCCGTTTTCGTGTCGATTTCCCAGCCCAATGCCTCTTCCAACTCAGCCCGGTGTTCGTTGACCAGCAAGAACAAATCGGCTTCGGTGCGCCGGGGAAAATTGCGCAAAATTCCCTGCTCCCGCATCAGTTTAACCACCGGCAGATAAATGTGATCGTACCAATGGGCCACGGCCGTTTCCATATCCACGTCCCCCATCTGGCGGCGGTGAGCTTCAATCTGCTGCAAAAACCAGGGGAATTGGTTGCAAAAGGTGAGTAATAAATTTGCATCCGGGCGGACTTTGTCCAGATTTGTCTTTTGCAAGAATTCGGCGTAGCGGGCTTTGCAAATCGCTTCGTTGGGGTCGTCGTCGGCCGTCAGCGGAACCCGCGTCTTCACCTCGGTTACGTACGCCGAAATCGTCTTCGTCCCCAACTGCCGCGCCACCGACACCCGGTGGTTGCCATCCTTGACAAAGTAAACCTCCCCCACCTGGTACACTTCGATGGGCGACATGCCGCGCATGTCCATCACGGCCGCTTTCACCCGCGCCCACCGTTCGGCGTTGTGGTCATGTTTGGGCAAAAAGTCGCGGGTAAAGTCCCGATAGCGCCCCACGCTGCCCACAATTTTGTCCAGCTCAATCTCCTGGACGCCGCATTCTTCCGTCCCCAAAACCTGCAAGCCGTCCTCGACCACGTCATACGAGAGCAGATCGGCCGATTTGCCGGTGAGTCGGGCTATCAGCTGGCGCATGGCGGCTTGCTGGCGGGCGCGGCGGAAATCTTGTACGGCCGTGCGGTAGTTGAATGAGTTTTCGTTCGTCATCATTCTCTCATCAGACCATCAGGTTCGGCTGCTTACAGCGCCAGCCACTCTGCTGCTGAGACGCCAGCCTGCCGGATAATTGCACGCAGCGTCCCAATTGGAATGTCACGCCCTTTATGCACAGGCACGGGAATCTTCATGCGCGTTTCAGGGTAACGCATGAAAACGTGCCGTCCGCCGCCAAATGGCCCCTCAAATCCCAGAGCATGTGGTTTTTTGACGACAATGCGAGGCTTTGCCGGATTCAACTTAGGCATAGGACACTTCTGCCGCGTCAGCGTTCTCGGCCAGGTATTCCAGGCCATTGCCATTTAGCAGAGGAATCTCGTCGCCAAATCGCAGAGCAGTGACGAGCCAACCATGGACGGCATCTTTGGCCATCAACGCCGCTTCAGACCGGGTTTTCCCCCAGGTGACACAGCCTGACAAAACGGAGATTTCAACCGTCCAACTTCCATCTTCGTTTTGGCTGTAATCAGCGTAACTTAACGCCAGCCGCGCGTACTCATTCCAGGTTAGTAGTTTCATCATCACATCTCCTAATTTACCATCCAATCTTCAAGCGCCAATCCCGGCACACGCTTAAAATGCTTTTGATTATGCGTTGCCAGCGGCGTTTCCTGCGTCAAAGCAATTGACGCAATCTGCAAATCGGCGTCCGGCAATTTCATCCCTGCCTGCTCTAAATACGCTTTCAACCAACCAAATCGGCGAGCCGCCCGGTGATCAAAAGACAGAATGGTCATGGCCGACAACAACACGTCTACGCGGGCTAAATTAAAAGCCGGGTTATAAGATTTATGCGCGCCATGAATTAATTCACCCACCGAAATCGTGGTCACGGCCAATATCTCGTCTGGCCGAACCCATTGGCATAAATCAAGCTGACCGCGCAAAATAGCAATGCAATGATCACTGTCCAATATCTTCAAAAATCAATCTCCCCGCGCGGTTCATTCTTTTGTCGAGACAGATTAATGGCTTCTGTCAGGTTATCTAAATCCGCCTCATCCCGCCACAAACCAAAAGCCGCCATGGCCGGATGCGCCATTTGTTGATCAATCTGTTCCAGAATTTCTTCGCTTTGTCCCAGAGATAAAGCCAGCTTGCGCGCCATTTGCGCCGCCTGTTCCAACCGGTCTAGTTCAGCCAGTCCCACCAGCGCCGCTATCGGCTTTTCCCGCCGCCGGATGACAAACCGCTCGCCGCCAGCCACCCGGGACAGTAATTCAGAAAACCGACTTTTGGCCTCAATTACGTTTAGCGTTTGCATAACCGCCTCCAACATGGTCATAATGACCTTTTTGGTAGTATAAGAAACGGCCGAAGGGAAGTCAAATATCGTCCTCTTATCTAAGACGGTCGTCAAACCATGACATATGTCACCTTGCCCCCCCTCCCCGACGCTAAAATCAGTTGTTAATTACCGTCCAGAAACATTTGGGTTCCAGCCAAGAGATAAGCCGCAGCAAAAATTAAAAGAGAACTGATTGAGGAAATAGCGTATCCGTTCAGTCTCGCCTAACCAGGA
>JAJRVV010000194.1 GCA_024277135.1 Chloroflexota bacterium
CACGCTGTTTTTGCTTGCGCTCTCCTCCTCAGAGTTTCTTCCACCATTCTGACAGCCAGGACACGGGACAGTTGCCAACCGGCTATTATCAGCAGGGACAACGTTGTGGCCTTTTCTAACTCATCAAACATAGTTTGCCATTCCGGGTTAGTTTCACGTATAGTATCTATCAAACACGACATCTTTTTTTGCCACTTCCCAAGTTTGTGCTAATTCTTTGGAAGTTTAGCTCAAGATTGGTGTCGTGTTAATTCCCTCCCCTAAGTCCTTTATGCGCCCGCGGCGCACCCATTTTTCCAGTTCCACCGCAACAAACACCACCGAACTTGCCAGCAAGCTAATCGCTAAATCAGGCAGCGATAACGCCGTCGTCCTGAAAAATCCCTGCAAGAAAGGCACATAAATCAATGCCATTTGCAGGACAAACGTCAACGTCACCGCCACCAGCATCAGCCGGTTGCTGCGCAGACCAATGGCAAGAAATGAATCAATGTTAGAGCGAATTGCCAGGGCATTGCCCATTTGCGCCAGGGTAAGCGTGGTAAACACCATCGTTTGCCACGGCCCGTTAGCGTCTTGCCGCCAATACACATAGCCAATTCCCAACGAGACGGCCCCCATCAAAAAACCAATCCACAAAATGCGCTGCCCCATCCCCCGGCTGAAAATGCTTTCCCGTGGATGGAATGGCGGCCGTTTCATAATGCCCCGCTCGGCCGATTCCACCGCCAGCGCCAGACCGGGCAGGCCATCCGTCACCAGGTTGATCCACAAAATTTGCAAAGCCACCAATGGCAGCGGCATCCCCAAAAAGGGGCCGATCAGCATCACCAATAATTCGCCGGTGTTGCTGGAGAGGGTGTATTTGATGAATTTGCGGATGTTGTCGAAAATAACGCGCCCTTCCTCCACAGCGGCGACGATGGTGGCGAAATTGTCATCCAACAGCACCATGTCGGCCGCCTCTTTGGAAACGTCAGTGCCGGTGACGCCCATGGCCACGCCGATGTCGGCCCGTTTCAGCGCCGGGGCGTCGTTAACGCCATCCCCGGTCATAGCTACGATTTCGCCCTTCTCTTGCAGCGCTTCCACGATGTTTAGCTTGTGTTCCGGCGAAACGCGGGCATAGACAGAGACATCATCCACCACCGCTTTCAATTCGGCGACGCTCATCTGGGCCAGGTCGCGCCCGGTGAGATGGCGGTCATTGTCGGTGATGTCGAGCGCTTTGGCGATGGTTTGGGCGGTCAGGGGGTGGTCGCCGGTGATCATGACGGGGCGGATGCCGGCGGCGCGGGCGGTGGCTACGGCCGTCTTCACTTCCGAGCGCGGCGGGTCAATCATCCCCACCAGGCCGATAAAAATTTTACGCTTCTCTTCCAGCTCCGGCGATGACAAGGGGCGGAAAGCGACGCCCAACACCCGCTGTCCATTTTGCGCCATCCGGGCGTTGGCGTCCATGATACGCTGCCGCAAGGAAGCATCCAGCGGCACAATTTCGTCGCCCAGGAATACTCGGTCGGAAACCTGCAGCAGGCTGTCCACCGCTCCTTTGGAAAAAGCGACGAAAGGGGCGTCCCCCCAAGGAGCGGTGGTCAAATCCGCGGCAACGTTGACTTTGTGGATGGTTGTCATGCGTTTCCGTTCCGAGGTGAAGGGGATTTCGGCCACGCGGGGCCAGCGGCTGTCCAACGCTTGTTTGTTATGGCCGACCTGGGCCGCCGCCACCACCAAAGCCCCTTCGGTCGGGTCGCCAATGGCCCGTTCGATCCCGGCTTCATCCGTTTGCAAAATGGCGTCATTGCACAACGCCCCCGCTTTAACCAGCAAACTGAGCGAGCGTTGCGCCGGCGGCAAGTCGCGGTGCAATTCGGCGTCCATCAAAGCGCCTTAGCCGTCACGAAATGTATCAAAGTCGTGAGCGGCTCCGGCCACGTCCAGCATGGTGACGCTCATCCGATTTTCGGTGAGGGTGCCGGTTTTGTCGGAACAGATGACGGTGACGGAGCCGAGGGTTTCCACGGCCGGCAGTTTGCGGATGAGGGCGTTCCGCTTCAGCATCCGTTGGGAGCCGAGGGCCAGGGTGATGGCGACGACGGCGGGCAATCCTTCGGGCACGGCGGCGACGGCCATGCTGATGCCGAGGATGAACAACTCTTCCAAATTCTCGCCGCGCAGCAAACCGAGGATGACGACGATGGCGATGATGCCCATCGCCGCCCAGGCCAGGGTTTTACCCAACTGCCCCAACCGGCGTTGCAGCGGCGTTTGCTCCCGCTCGACGTCCTGGAGCATGTCGGCGATGCTGCCCAGTTGGGTGTTCATGCCGGTGTCGGTGATGACGGCCGCGCCCCGACCATAGCTGATCACCGTGCCCATGTAGACCATGTTGGCGCGGTCGCCCAGGGGCAAATCATCGCCTGGGGGCACGGCCGTGAATTTTTCCACCGCTTCCGATTCGCCGGTGAGGGCCGCTTCTTGCACGCGCAGGTTGACGCTTTGCAGCAGACGGCCGTCCGCCGGCGCCAGATTCCCCGCTTCCAACAGCGCCACATCCCCCGGAACCAGTTGGCGGGCCGAGATTTCGATGATACGGCCGTCGCGCCGCACTTTGACGGTGGGCACAGCCAGCTTTTTCAACGCCGCAATCGCCTGCTCGGCCCGATACTCCTGGGTGAAGCCCAAGATGGCGTTCAACACCACAATCGCCATGATGACGATGACGTCGTTGTACTCCCCCAGAAAGGCGGAAACGGCCGCCGCCGCCAGCAGGATGACGACCATCACTTCTTTGATTTGATCCCACAAAATGAGAAGCGGGTGTTTGCTCCCCTTTTCCACCAGTTCATTCAGGCCAAATTGCGCCAGTCGTTGTGCAGCTTCCCCGTCGCTCAATCCCTTTTCCGGGTCTGTTTTCAGGCGGGTAATCACCTCATTGATCTCTGATTTGTGCCAATCGCCCATCAATCAACCTCTTCCATTATCAACAAAATAGCGTATGTATCGGGAATTGGAATTCCCGATACATGCCCAAAGACCCACAAGATTTTGTCCGGCAAGGGACACAAATTTCACCAAGCGCCGCCTCGACTCAAATGCCGCCAAGTATAGCACAGTTGGCTGATTTCGGATTTTGGATTGGAGATTTTGGATTTTTATGTCAGTCAGTTCAGAAGGCGGTGAGCGAACGGCCGTTCCGGTTGCCATAAGCAAAAGGATCGGTTATAGATTGGTTCAATCTCGGAGATTGAACCAATCTTATTGAATGGAGGCAAACAGAATGAGTAACACCTACATCCCGGAACGCGCCATGCTCATATACGCCCACCCGGACGACATTGAATTTAGCGTCGCCGGAACGGCCGCGCTCTGGGCCAAAAACGGCGCGGAACTCATCTACGTGGTTCTCACCGACGGCAATGCGGGCAGTCATGAAAAAGGGATGACGCGGGAAAAACTGGCCCAGATGCGGCGGGCAGAACAGAGGGCCGCCGCCGATGTCGTCGGCGCTCGCTGCATTTTCCTGGGCTATGATGACGGTCTGCTGCAACCTACGCTGGAATTGCGCAAGCGGCTGGTGCGGCTGATTCGGGAACATAAACCCAACGTCGTCGTCTGCGGCGACCCCACCATGTTTTTTCCCAGCGAAACCTACATCAACCATCCCGACCACCGGGCGGCGGCGCAAGCAGCGCTGGACGCCGTTTTCCCCGCCGCCGAGATGCCGCTGCTTTACCCCGATCTGGACGCGGAGGGGCTGCTGCCACACAAGGTCAATTACGTCTACGTTTCCTTCGGCCAGAACCCGAACACCTACGTGGACATCAGCCAGACGATTGATTTGAAAATGGAAGCGCTGCGCCAACACAAGAGCCAGTTAGGGGATTGGGACCCGGAAGAACGGCTCAAAAAGTGGTCGTCAGAAACGGGCAAGAAAGTGGGGTTTGCCTATGCGGAGGCGTTCAAACGGATCACGCTGCAAGCGGTGGAAGAGAAGGATGAAGGATGAAATTAGTCGCTTCCCCCTTTAGTCACTTTAGTCACTTCCCGCTTCAGTCACTTCCCAAAAACCAGGCGATGAGGGGGTCGTGGTCGGAGGAGCGGAAGGGGGTGATTGGGTCTTGGGTGAATTGGGGCGGGAATGGGGTGTTGATGTGGGGGACGCGCACGGCCGTCGCCCGCCGCGCCAACGCCGGACTGACCAGCAAATGATCGAGAACGGCCGTTTCCCCCTCCCGAAAAAAGGTGTAAGCGTGGCGGTTGCCCTGGGTCATCAGCAAATTGGTCAGGGGCGTTTCCGATTCGCCGCCAGCCAGGATAAACAGGGGGCTGTCACGGCCGTCGCGCACAGCCCGGCGCGGACAATCGTTGAAATCCCCGGCCGCCACCAGCCACGCCGCCGCATCCGCCGCCAATAAATCATTGGCAAAATCCCGCGCCACCCGCGCCTGCGCCATCCGCTGCGCTTCGCTGGCCTGCCGCATCTGCGCCACCCGCTTGATGTAGCCGAAAAAATCTTCGGCGCGGAGGAAGAACCCTTTGCGCGTCTTCCGGTTCCAGACGAGTTTGAGATGATCGCCCAACTGGCGCACGGCCGTCAACGCCGGGTCGCGGTTTAACTCATCACCCCCACCACGATGGAAGCGGCGGCGTAGGCTATCGCTTCCAGCAAAGTGGATTTGCCGGAGCCGTTTTCGCCCACCAGAAACGTCACCGGCGCGGTGAAGGGAAGTTCGGACAGGGTTTGTACGGCCGTCAGACTGAAGGGAAATGTCTCGGCCACTCGTTCCGGAATCGGGGGAATGGTGACTGACCGTAAATGAATCATGCCGTCATTCTTGAATCTCTAACAGCATCCAAAATATCCTGAGTCGTTGCCTTTGTCTTTATACCCGGAATATCAAATGGCGATCCCGCCATTTCTTTTTTTGCAGTCAGGGAAAATGCCGCCCCATCCCTTCTGCGGATTTCAACTTCTTCCTTCTGGGCAATAATCAACAGCTTAGCTAGATTTTGACGAGCTTCTGAATAAGTAAACACTTTCATTATGACCTACTCCAGCACCTCAATGTTGAGTTCGGCTGCAACCTGTTTCATACGCTTATCCAATGTAATTAACGGACACGACAAGGATCTGGCACACTGTAGAAAATACGCATCATAAGCATAGATGTTAAATTCAATCGCCAGTTTGAGTGCCTGCTCAATCTCAATGGCAATAAGCCTGATCGGAACCATGCGTGTTACTTCATAAACCAACAATGCTTCATCTGGTGTGATCTGTTTCCGCTTGATCAGGGCAGACAAGGCATTGCCAATTTCATATGGCAATATCTCCGGTGCGATGATATTAGTTTCTGCTGTAAGCTGGATGATATGCTCTTTTTCCGGTTCATCTAGGGCCACAGCCAGGAATATATTCGTGTCTGATACGATATTCATACAGACAATTGTACAACTGGTATTCGTTTTTATCAAGGGCTAACAAAGCTTCACCCCTTCTCCCCCGTCTGCACCCGCCACAGCGCCGCGTAGATGCCGCCAGCCGCCACCAGTTCCTCGTGACGGCCGTCTTCAACCAACTCCCCCTGCTCCAACACCAAAATCCGATCCGCATTACGCACCGTGGAGAGGCGATGAGC
>JAJRVV010000195.1 GCA_024277135.1 Chloroflexota bacterium
AATGAACGATGAACAATGAACAATGAACAATGAACAATGAACAATGAACAATGAACAATGAACAATGAACAATGAACAATGAACAATGAACAATGAACAATGAACAATGAACAATGAACAATGAACAATGAACAATGAACAATGAACAAATAGTTTGTGCGGTTGATGTAAATGTTGCAGAGGAATTCTATAAAGTTACCACAACAACAGCAGCCCAATCAGCCGGATTGGGTACATTGCCGGCCCACAGTTCTGGCTTTAGCTTGCCATGCGCAATGAAATGATTGGCGTGATCCAGCGCCATCACCGCGATGATCGCCCCGCGTAGGGCATCCAGAGGCAAGAGCCGGGTTGTTTTTGTGGTCATCTGGCTGTTATCCAGTTATGCGTTGGTAAATGGGGTAATGACCGTGATGCCGGTTCCAGGAAATTGATCCATATTAGCCAGAGCGGCCGGAGCCTCGGTCAGGCTGATGGTTTGTCCCACCAGCCTCTCCGGAGCCAGTTTCCCGGAACCAATCATGTCCAGCATCGGCTGGTAACGAAACGCCTGCATCCCATGACTGCCTAAAATCTCTAGTTCGTGAGCGATGACTTTGTCCAGGGGCACGGCCGTATGCCGGTGATCGCCAGCCATCAACCCCACCTGGATGTGTTTGCCCCGCTTGCGTAGATTGGCAATCGAGTTGTAACAAGTTGTAGGACTGCCCAGCGCGTCCAACGACACATGCGCGCCGCCGCCGGTCAGTTCCCGCACTTTTAGCGCCACATCCGTTTCGTTGGCTGCATTGACGGCCGCGACTGCTCCCAAGGAGTGCGCCAAAGCCAGCTTGTCTTCGGCGATGTCAATGGCAATGACATTTGCTCCCAGCGAACTGGCGATCATGACCGCCGACAAACCCACGCCGCCGCAGCCATGCACCGCCACCCACTGCCCCGCTGACACTTGTCCCTGGTCTGCCACCGCCCGGAATGCAGTGGTGAACCGGCAGCCCAGGCTGGCGGCTGTGACAAAATCCATTTCTGCCGGCAGCCGCACCAAGTTGATGTCGGCCCGGGCGATGGCCACAAACTCGGCAAAAGAACCCCAATGAGTGAATCCCGGCTGAAACTGATTGTCGCATACCTGGTGATTGCCGGATAGGCATTGGGGACAACGACCGCAGCCACAGACAAACGGAACCGTCACCCGAGCGCCTGCCTGCCAAAGACGGACATCCCGGCCAACGGCCGTCACCACCCCCGCCAACTCATGGCCCGGCACATGAGGCAGCGTGATATCCGGATCGTGCCCCATCCAGCCATGCCAATCACTGCGGCATAAGCCGGTGGCTTTCACTTGAATAACGACCCCATCCGCCGGCGGCGTCGGATCGGGGGTTGTTTCTATGGTTGGCAGTTGACCAAAAACAGCATAATAGACAGCTTTCATGGCTTGTCCTTTTGGTTGACAAGTGGGTGAATGTTTTGCAGAGAATGGGGTTTGCGGTCACGGGCAGCGGATCTTTAGTCCAACGGTCCGCCGCAATTTTAGTAAATCTCCGGTACAAACGTCTGTTCGGTGATGGGCGGCCGAATGTAGCCGGTGCCTTCTTTGCGCGACGGCAGCTCAATCGGATCGGGCATGATGTTTTCATACGGAATCTGCGTCAAAATGTGGCTGATGCAGTTCAATCTGGCCCGTTTTTTATCATCTGAGTTGACCACATACCAGGGCGCCTGTTTGATGTCGGTGTAATCAAACATGCGATCTTTTGCCTTTGAATACTCTTCCCACTTGTCCCGCGATTTGATGTCCATTGGGCTGAGTTTCCAGCGCCGTTTGGGGTCTTTGGAACGTTGTTGGAATCGGTTTTCCTGTTCCTCATCGCTCACCGAGAACCAGTATTTCAACAGAATGGTGCCGGAGCGGACAAGCATACGCTCAAACTGGGGGCAGGAACGCATGAATTCCTGGTATTCCGCTTCGGTGCAAAAACCCATCACATGGCCGGTGATGGCCCGGGTGTACCAACTGCGGTCAAACAGCGCGATTTCGCCGGCGGCGGGCAGCTGCGCCACCCATCGTTGGAAATACCATTGGGTTCGCTCCCGTTCGGTGGGAATACCCAGCGCCACCACGCGAACGATACGCGGGTTGGTGCGTTCCACAATCCGTTTGATGACGCCCCCCTTGCCGGCGGCATCCCGGCCTTCGAAGATGATGCCCACGCGCAACCCCTTTTCTTTGACCCAATATTGCAGCTTGACCAGCTCTTCCTGGAGGTTGACTAATTCGCTTTCATAAACGGCCGTTTTCAGCCGACCTTTTTTATTGTATGCCTCTGGGGATTGGACAAAACCGGTGATGGGGGAAGGTTGAGATGATTTGATTTCTTGGTTCATAGCCGCCTCTTTTGCTACGCTTCTCATTCAACACTGGGAATGATTATAGCACAGGGCCAGCCATCATCATAGCCTCTTGCGCCCTAGGTCTCGGAAGTGAGACGGCCGTTGGCATCCAGGTTCAAAACCGCAGCTAAAGCCACTTTGTCAGGCTGGTCAACTACTGCGTCCGTGCCAAGCCTTCCAAAAAACGAGGGGCGCTTTGCGCGCCCCTCGGTCAGATTTGCGGAAACTGTGGCTGTTCCCGATCAAAAACGGTGGTTCCCCAATGCCATTATTTCATCTGTGGCGCTGCTGCCCGAATCTCTTTCGTTACCCCATCGGCAAACTGTTCAAAGTTATCATGGAACATCTGCACCAACTTGGCTGCCTGGGCATCATACGCTGCGCCATCTTCCCAGGTGTTCCGTGGATTCAACACCTCGGCCGGCGCGCCCTCAATCTCTTTCGGAATGGCCAGACCAAAGAACGGCTCGGTGAACATTTCCACATCATTTAACTCTCCATTCAACGCCGCCTGTACCATGCGCCGAGTGTAGGCCAGCTTCATCCGTTTGCCTACTCCATATGGGCCGCCGGTCCAGCCTGTGTTAACCAACCACACATGCGAGCCATGCTTCTCAATCTTTGTGCCTAGAAGTTTGGCATAAGCGCCAGGATGCAGCGGCATGAAAGGAGCGCCAAAGCAAGCGCTAAAATTCGGCTTCGGTTCGGTGATGCCCCGTTCCGTACCCGCCACTTTAGCGGTGTATCCACTGAGGAAATGATACATCGCCTGGGCATTCGTCAGTTTGCTGATGGGCGGCAGCACGCCAAAGGCATCGGCCGTGAGGAAAAAGACATGCTTGGGATGGCCGCCAATGCCGCGCGGGTCGGCATTGGGGATGTGGGTGATGGGGTAGCTGGCCCGCGTGTTCTCCGTCAACGTGTCATCATCCAGGTTAATGCGGCGGGTGTTGCTGTCATACACCACATTCTCTAAGATCGTACCAAAGCGGCGGGTAGTGCTGTAGATCTCCGGCTCTCCTTCCGGGTCCAGCCGGATTGTTTTAGCGTAACAGCCCCCTTCAAAGTTGAAAACGCCGTTATCCCCCCACCCATGTTCATCGTCCCCAATCAGCGTGCGGTCGTGGGAATTGCTTAACGTTGTTTTGCCGGTTCCGCTTAAGCCAAAGAACAAAGCGGCATCGTCCAAATCAGCGCCGTAGTTAGCGCTGCAATGCATGGGCATGACCCCCCGTTTGGGCAGGTAGTAGTTCATGGCGGTGAAGATGCTCTTTTTTATTTCGCCGCCATATTCGGTACCGCCGATAAGAACCAGACGCCGGCCAAAGTCAATCAGGATGAAGGTTTGGCTGTTGGTGCCATCAAACTCCGGCTCGGCATGGAAGCGAGGCATATCAATGACGGTGAATTCAGGCACATGGGCCGCCAGTTTTTCCGGGTTAAGTTCGCGCACGAACATGTTGCGGGCAAACAGGTTGTGCCAGGCATATTCATTGATGATGCGCACCGGCATCTGGAAATTTTTGTCTGCGCCGGCGTAGCCGTCAAATACGAAAATATCCCGGTTCTGAATGTACCCCAGCATTTTGCGCATGATGGCGTCGAATTGTTCCTGGGAGATGGAGCGGTTCACTTCGCCCCACCAGATGTCGTTTTCGCTGGTGGGTTCTTTAACGGTGAATTTATCGTTGGGGGAACGGCCGGTATGATCGCCGGTAGCCACCAGGATGGGGCCGAGGTGGGCGATGGCGCCTTCCCGCCGCCGGATAATCTGCTCATAGAGCATGGAGGTGGTGAGATTCCAGTAGATGGTTCCGGCATTTTTTATGCCGTGGTTTTCAACACCATATTTGCTGACAAAGGGGCCAAAGTTTTGCATGGGAAACTCCTGTTTGAAAATGGGGATGGTTTATTACCCTATAGTTTACCGCATTGGTGAAATGATGCACAAGAGTACGGCCGTTTCTCAGAATCGCCGTCTTTTGCCAACTGATAATAACAAAATCAAGAAGGGAATGAACAAAAAAAGAACGCCCATTCCTAAAACCATATAACTGCTCCAGGTGACGCCCGGTTCGAGGACGGCCGTTGCTGGATTATTTGGATCATAAGCGACCTGCACCTCTCGCCCCACCGAATACCGGCTCACAATCTCCGCGTCATAATTCTCGTTGCTGCCATACTCGCCAAAATTCACCGTATCACCCGAATACCGTTTGTCCGCCGCCACATATTCATAAACCACATCAGCATAATAAGTCGTGCCATCCTCATCATGTTCTACCCGGATACTAGATCGGGTGATTTGACCCGGCACAGACGGCCAATTGGCGGAAACCGAGGCATTAAAAACGATTGCCGTCGTCGGCTTTACCTCACGCGCTTCTCGCGCTGGATATTACGTTCCCGCCTATTTGCAAACGCAAGGCTACCGCATTATTCCCGTAAACCCAAATCTGGAAGAGGGATTAGGTGAAAAGGCATACGCTTCGCTAACAGAAATTCCCGAACCGGTTGATCTTGTTTTGCTGTTTCAACGCAGCCCCCAAATCCCGCCTTTCGTAGACCAGGCCATCGAAATTTGGGCGAAAGCGATTTGGATGCAGTTGGGTATTTTTAACCTGGATGCCGCTAAAACGGCCATAGCTGCTGGCCTCGATGTGGTGATGGACGCCTGTATGTTGGCGGAACACAAGCGCTGGCGTTCTAATCGAAAATTTACCCGATGAAACCTTCCCGCATATGCTCCGTATAGGCGGTATGATTTCGGTTTGTACTTGGTAAAATGATGGAGAAGTATGGCATGAGTGAAACAATAACTGAACTGAAAGAAGCGGAAAAAGCGGCCTCTGCGGCAGAAAAATCACGCGGGGTCCGTTGTCATCGTCAAGATTGGCTTCCCGGCGCATTTTTAATTGGTCTGGGGGCTATTTTTCTGCTCAACAACCTGACCGGGTTCTACTTTCACAATTGGTGGGCTTTGTTTATTTTTATCCCGGCCGCTTCAAATTTGGGACGGGCCTGGAACAAGTATCAGCGACACGGCCGTATTACCCGCAGCGTGCGCAAAGCATTAACCGGCGGCCTCATCCTCAGCCTCGTCGGCAGCGCGTTCCTGTTCAATTGGGACTGGGGCTTCATCTGGCCCAGCTTCCTCATCATCATCGGCATTGGCATCTTGCTGGAACGATAACCCTTCCCTAATTCAACCCCTATCACCAAGCGCAAAGACTCCCGCTTTGCGCTTTTTTCATGCCAAAACATGAATTTGTCGAGTTACTGGCAACCTCACCCAAAGCCTGATAAATTTGAGGCGATGATTGATCAACTTTGCTGGGAGAAACGCTAACCTTTCCCAGTGAAATGTAACCGACACTTTTCACAAGCAGAGGAAAAGAGATGGATAAATTAAATCAGACAGACTTGACGGATGCCTTTGTCGAGCTAATCCGGCAGGCGGCAACCTGCCTGCCCGCCGATATGAAAGGAGCGCTGGCAAAGGCAAAAGATCGAGAGGATCCGGGATCGGCGGCAGAGGGAGCCTTTATCACCATTCTGAATAACGTGAAAATGGCTGAGGAAAACAGCACGCCCATCTGTCAAGACACCGGGACGCCCATCTTTGAGATTTATTACCCGCTGGGGGTTTCCACCCGCAAATTGGCCGATCAAATTCGCCGGGCAGCGGCGATCGCCACCGAGCAAAATTACCTGCGGCCCAATGCGGTGGACAGCCTGACGGGACAAAACAGCGGCGATAACAGCGGTATTGATTTCCCGACGATGCACTTTCATGAATGGGATGAGCCGGGCATTCACATAGACCTGCTGCTAAAGGGGGGCGGCTGCGAGAACGTTTCCACCCAGTACAAACTGCCAGATGCTCGCTTAGGAGCCGGCCGCGATCTAGAAGGGGTGCGCCGGGTGGTGTTGGATGCGGTCAATAATGCCCAGGGGAAAGGGTGTGCCCCAGCGGTATTAGGCGTGGCTGTTGGCGGCGACCGGGGCACTTCTTATATTAAGTCGAAGCAGCAGTTGTTACGGCCGTTAGCGGACACCAACAAAAACCCAGATTTGGCCGAGTTGGAAGATCGGCTATATGACGAAACCAACCAATTGGGCATCGGCCCTATGGGATTTGGCGGTAAAACATCGGTGCTGGGCGTAAAAGTCGCCACCCTGCACCGCCTGCCCGCATCTTATTTCGTATCAATTGCCTACATGTGCTGGGCCAACCGCCACGCCCACCTCGACATTACCATGCAGGACGATGAGTTGGAGGCGAGCTATGCGTAAATTAACCCTGCCTATTCCTGATGAAGATATCCGTTCACTCAAAGTGGGCGATACGGTATACCTGACCGGGATGATGATGACCGGACGAGATGCAGCCCACAAATTTATGATTGAGCATTTCATCCGCAATGAAGTCCAGCCGGAAGACGAGTCCTTGCACGGGGAGCTGAAGGCGCTACTAGACGGCAGCGTGATTTACCATTGCGGCCCAGTAGTGAAGTTCCACGATGACGGCTCTTATTCATTTGTGGCGGCCGGGCCAACTACCAGTATCCGCGAGGAAGTATACCAGCGGGAAGTGATCAATCATTTCAACCTGAAAGGGGTGATTGGCAAGGGCGGCATGGGGTCGAATACGTTGAAGGCGTGCCAGGAGCAGCCGGCCGTCTACTTCCACGCCGTCGGCGGTGCGGCCAGCCTCATCGCCCAGGCGGTGAAAGAGGTCATCGGCGTAAATAAGCTAGAGTTCGGCGTGCCGGAAGCGATGTGGATCATCCGGGTTGAGGATTTTCCAGTGGTGGTGACGATGGACAGCCACGGAGATAGTATCCATGAGCAGGTCGCCGCGTCATCGCAAGAAAAGTTTGCTAAATTGGCAGGCATGTAAAAGCAGCCACTTATCGCCATTTACCAGAGGCCGTTGTTTTTGGCAACGGCCTCCTTTTTCGATTTCTGGCAGGGGAAATTATGATAATTGACGTATCTATGTTCCTGTGGACACAATCCAATGCAGCCCGCCCAAAATATTGATTCTGGCGACACTTTCCGGCGGGTATCGGGGGGCGGATGGCGTGGGGCAGATGCACGCCGCGTATGCGTCCAATACCTATATTTTGCCGGTGGTATGCCCCTCCATGTTCCCGGATGATTTTCTATTTGCGTGCCTTTGAGCGCGGCATAGACGCCATTATCGTCATGTTCAGCGGCTCAGATTGCCCGTACAAGGATGGCGCCAAGAAAACGGCCGATATCGTCTACCGCACCTACCAACGCATGAAAGAAGTGGGGTTGGATACGCAGCGGCTGCGGCTGGCGGCCATTTGCACTGTCTGCACCACACCATTCCAGAAAGAAATCCGGCGCATGGAAGAGATATGAGACGAGAAGTAGACGCCCTGGTTGTTGGCGGAGGCATCACCGGCTTGCAAGCAGCCATCGACCTGGGCGATCAAGGTTATCAGGTAGCCCTCGTGGAGCGGGGAGCCAGCATCGGCGGCAAAATGATCGCCCTGAGCAAAGTCTTCCCCACCCTCGACTGTTGCAGTTGCATCACCACCCCGCGTATGGCCGCCGCCGCCCATCACGAAAACATTCAACTATTCACCTACAGCGAAGTGCAGACGGTAGACCATGATGGTGCTGGCTACGTCGCCCACATCGTGGAAAAGCCACGCTACGTCAGCATCGACATTTGCACCGGCTGCCGCGACTGCGAATATGCCTGCGATCCACTTGCCCGACGCCTTTGATCTGAACATGGGCGCGCACAGCGGTATTTACGTGCCCTTCTCCACCGCCATGCCTCAGAAAGCGGTGCTGGATATTGACCACTGCATTTTTTGCGGCAAGTGCGAGAAAGCGTGCCCGGCCGACGCTATTGATTTCATCCAGACGGCGCATGAACTGGATATTGAAGCCGGGGCCATCGTGCTGGCGACCGGTTTTGAGATTATGCCGCGCGATGCCAAGAAGCAGTACGGCGCGGGCGAACTGTTGAATGTGGTGGACGCGCTGCAAGTGGAACGGCTGTTGGCTCCTACTGGTCCTTACGGTCACGTGTTACGGCCGTCCGACGGGATGCAGCCTGATTCGATTGCCTACGTGCAGTGCGCCGGTTCGCGTGACATTTCGTTGGGTGTGCCTTACTGCTCCCGCGTCTGTTGCATGTACGCCGTTAAACAGGCGATGCTGTTGGCCGGGGCGCTGCCGCTGGCCGACATCACCATTTACTACATGATATGCGCACCTTTGGCAAGGGATACGAGCAGTTCTTCTAGAATGCGCGGGCGATGGGCATTGAATTTGTGCGCGGCAAGGTAGCCCGCATCAGCGAAGACGAGCAGAATAACCCCATTGTGCGCTTGGAATTGACCGAGGAAGGGCGCATCGTCGAACGGCCGCGTGACATGGTGGTCTTGTCGGTGGGGATGGTCCCGGCCGATAATCCGCAGCCGATCTTTGGCGTGCCGGTAGGTGAATATGGCTTCATCCATATCCCTGATCCCAACATTGCCCTGACGGTGACGGATGTTCCCGGTATTTTTGCCGCAGGCACGGCCGTCAGCCCCATGGGCATTGTAGACAGCATCGTCACCGCCGGAACTGCTGCTGAGGAAACGGCCGCTTACCTAGAGAGCCGCTTTCACAAAACCCCGGTCGTCTCGGATCTGGCTGAACCCGCCATGGCCGCCGGGAGGAGCGTGAGCTATGCCTGAGAAAACCAATCAACCCCAGGAAAACAAACCCGAACAGGCCGCGGACGAACAACTACGCATCGGCGTATACGTCTGCGCGTGCGGCGGCAACATCGGCGATGCCGCGCGCTGCCCGCTGGTGACCCAGGCGTTGGGCCAACTGCCGACGTGGCCGTCTCCCGCGAGCATATGTTCATGTGTTCCGACCCGGCGCAGGCGATGATTCAGAAAGATATTAAATCATGCCGTCATTGATTTTTTCAACCTCAGGCATCGCCCTCGATTATGACGTTCACTGCTTCTTTTGCCCGGCGGGGGCCAGATGGTCGCTCAAAGGGGAAATGGAGAAGTTGGGAACGCCTAAGGGGCTGCCCAATCCGGTGGAGTTGTTTAATGCGCTGCTGGACCAGGGCGGGCATGTAACGCTGTGCGAACTGGCGCTGGAAAACAAGGGGATTGATCCCGCCGACCGGCGCGATGCGCGGATTAAGGTGCAGCAAGGCTTCCTGGGCGCGATTGAGCGGGGCGAGACAGCAGCGGGCGATACAGAGCTGACGCTTTAGCTCGATACCGGCGACGGGCACTTCGGCGACACAGCCCCAGGCGCGGGCGTGGGCAGCGGCCAGCCGAGAAACGAATGAGACGCCCAGATTGTTGGTGACGGCCGTTACAATGGCTTCTGCATTCCCTACTTCCAGAAACATGTCAAGATCATCCAGGGTAACATCGTGTTGGGCCAATTCCGACATCATCGCCCGGCGCGTCCCCGAGGTCGGCTCACGCAATATGAACGGGACCTCCAGTAGTTCGGCCGGTTCCACAAATTGGCGCTGTGCCCAGGGGTGCTGCCCCGGCACGATGAAAATGATGTGATCGGTGAAGAATTCCTGGCACTCAAGCCGCTCGTTGCTAATCTCAACACTGACGACGCCAAAATCAGCCTCTCTTTCCAGTAAATTTAGCGATACCCGCTCCTGGGTGCAGGTTAGAATGGAAAGGCGCACTCCTGGATGGTGATGACGGAACCGTCCGGCGAGCAGCAGGTGCGCCGTTTGGGAAAAGTTGAGCGTTTGGGCAGCGTGTAAAAAGACGTTCAGTTTATTCAGGTCCAACATGTTGCTTTCCTCCATCTTCCTGCACAACGAGTAGTTGTAAAATGGGAACGGCCGTTTCCTGCACACAATGATAGGCAAAAATATACATCCCGGCCGACCAGTCTTGGTGGGGGTAGCCCATTGGCCGCCCGGTACGGCCGTGACACCATTCGTTAAACTCCCATTCTTCTTCTACACCCATTTGGTTCACCTGAGCCAGCTTTTCTAGCTGCCGCCGCGCTTCATCCAGCCGCCCTGCCTTGACTAACGCCGCCACGTAAAAGCCGCCGGCAAAAGGCCAGATGCCGCCATTGTGGTACTGTTCCGGCATATTCGGGTTGTTGTTGCGGTAATACTCGCGCCAATCTTTGCTACTGGGGTGGATGACCGGGTGCAACGCGCGCACCGGATACGGGTCGGCGATGCCCGCCTGGCGCAGGTAGTCAAGGATGCGTTTTTCCTGTGTTGGCGTGGCTACGTCAAAAAGAATGGCCAATAGATTACCGAAAACGTTACAGTAATCGCCAAAATCACGGAAAGCGACGTAGGGGAGGCAGTACGGCCGTTTCACCAGCACCGGATCCACTTGACTCAACGTATGCTGCCACTCCATGTGACCGGGGCAGTTTGGCCCAGTCCGCCGCTTCGTGGACTTCCAGCAGGCCGCAGCTGTTAGAATCCTGGTAGCGCAGCCAGAGCAGCGCTTGCTCCAGCGCCGGCCACTGCGCCTGCAAAAAGGCGGCATCGCCGGAAACTTCGCTTTATGAGAATAGCCTGGGCTTTTTCCAGGCGGCATCTGTTAAGAGCGTCATAGGTATCTCCTAAATTACAGCAGGGCGGCCAGCGTGACACACGGGTCGGCGAAGGCCAGGCGACGAGGCCAAAGACAAAGGTTACGAGAAAGAAGCCCTACGCACCTCGATCATCACTTTATATTCAATTAACATAACTCTCGCCACCTGCATTATAAAATGGGTTGTCAACTTGTTCCAGGCAAAATGGGTGTGGAGCGACTTGGTAAATTGGCAATTTGGCAAATTGCTGCTGAATTTATCTATCCTAGACTTTTCCGGTTAAGGGAAAAACCTTCCTGTTTGTTGAAAAGTTAACCTGACACAAGCGTATCAGGTTGGCAATTAATGGCATTTGGCTACACTCATGCTGGTGAAAAAATGGCACGAGGTAG
>JAJRVV010000196.1 GCA_024277135.1 Chloroflexota bacterium
GATACAGAAGCGGATGTGGAAACGGCCGTTAATGAACTGGCAGCCAAAACCGGTTGGAGTTATTTGGGCGCAGAAGGGCAGGAAATCAACGCCATTCTGGCCGATATTGACATCAACGATACCACAGCCCAAATGGCCGCCTGGCGCGATCATCTGGCGGCGACATTGACCTTTCCTTTCAAAGCTGTCGTTGATGAATGGCAAGGCCCCCGTTCCCCCGTCAAGCCGGGAGACCGCGTCCGTGTGTTAAATATCGCCGATGTAGATGAGATGTGCGGCGTGTTGGTCGGGATAAAACGTAAATTCAGCAGTTTTGTCTTTCCTCTATGCGATCTCAAAGCATTCGACCCAAAATCGCCCAACCATGATCCCGTGCAATTATATGCGGTTTGGTACGCCAATCGGTAAGCAAAGACTAAACCATGATACAAACAGACCATTGGAACAATCGCACGATACGCTTTCTTGAAGAGATTGAGGAGCGCAACGTGCGCGGTTGGTATATCGTCGAACTGCTGGCTCCTAAAAGGCAGGTGTTTTCCCCAGAGCCCAGGATGACCTGGTACTGCCAACTTGTGGTATGATAAAAGCCAGTCACTTATTTAATCGGAGGTGAAAATGGCTGCTGCGACAAATGTTTTAACCATACCTTATCCGGAAGATTTGCTGCTCTCTTTGAAAGAAAGCAAAGAGAGCTTTGAAGTTGAAGCGCGGCTGCTGCTGGCCGTAAAATTGTACGAGATGGGGCGCGTTTCCACCGGGTTGGCGGCGCAATTAGCCGGAATGGACCGCGTTTCCTTCATGTTTTCCCTGGATCACTTTGGTCTTTCCCCCATCGGCGTAGACCCTGACGAATTGGAACAAGACCTGGCCAATGCCTGAATCCCGCATTGTTATTTCTAACACGACGCCAATTATCTCGCTCGCTTTAATCGGGCATCTGGATTTACTCAGAGCGCTGTATGGCAACGTGATTGTGCCTCCGGCTGTAGCGGCAGAAATTTTGACCGGCGGGCGGGCGCGGATAGGCGTGACCGATTTCAAAAATATGGGTTGGTTTCAGCAGGCTGCGCTGACTGATCCGCGCCGAGCTGATTTGTTAGTTGACCTGGATCGGGGCGAAGCAGAAGTGATTGCGCTGGCCCAAGAATTAAAAGCAGATCTGCTCTTGCTGGATGAACGGTTGGGGCGGCGTCACGCTCAACGCCTGGGGTTAACAATCACGGGTACGCTGGGTGTTTTGCTAAGAGCCAAGCAGCAGGGTCTCGTGCCAGAGATTAAGCCGCTTATTGAACAATTACAACAAGGTGGAATTCGGTTGGGACGGCCGTTAGTCGCCCAAGTCCTACTGCTGGCAGATGAATCACCATAACGTCGTCCGCTGTACTCCTGTATCGGGAATTCCAATTCCCGATACAATGTTTTTCAAGGATAGGCGATAGATGAATGACGCATTGAAACCTCCATCCCCCATCCGCCTGCGAACGATGCTGCAAGAGATGGCAGCCAAAGATTTGCTCGGCCCGGCCGGTGGTGAACGGGAAGAGATAGAAGAGCGCAACGTGCGTGGCCGGTATATCGTCGGGCTGCTGGCTCCTAAAGGGCAGACGTTTCTCCCGGACGAGCAGGATGACCTGGCCGAAGGGGGCGCGGACACAGACCAGGACGGCAAAACGGATACGGCCGTGCCCCAAAACGCTTCCATGCTGCCCTCCTCCATTGGCCTGACCTTTACCGTCGCCGCCGGGCGGACGCCTGGACGGTGACGCTGTTTCTGGTGAACGCGCAGCAGGAACCGGCCATCAATAAAGATGAAGCATGGCTCTTCCCGCCGGAATTGGTGGTGCAGGCGCCGGATGGCGCGCCCATTTTCATCAAGCGGCATCTGCCATCCGGCCTGAACAATCAGGAAGCTGAGGATCGGGCGATGCAGATGATGTACCGGCGCACGGTGGAGTTTGCTGTGGGGCATGGCACGGCCGTTCACGCCGACCTGTCCCCCGATTGGAAACGGGCCAGCCGCATCCGCACCGTCATCATGCCCGATTATGAAGTGGAGCGGATGGAACCGCCCACCGGCGAGGCGATCCCCCAACTGGGCGAGACGGTTTTGGATATGAAGCGGCTGGCGGAGATGGAGATGGGGGATTTTGGGGCGGCGTTACGGCCGTTGACGGACGCTTACGCTGACTGGTTGGACGAACAGGCCAACCGGGCGGCCGCCCTGCCCGATTTGAAAGAATATGCGGATGCGGCCGACATGGCGTTGGCAAACGGCAAACAGACGCTGAGGCGTATTCGGGCCGGCATCGCCTTGTTAGACAGCGACCCGCAGGCGGCGCAGGCGTTCCGCTCTGCCAACCGGGCGATGCAGCAGCAGCGGGTTCGTTCCATTTATGCCGGTCAGGTGCGGCAGGGGCAGAAACCGGATTTAGCCGCGATTGACCAACCGCAAAACAGAAGTTGGCGGCCGTTTCAGTTGGCCTTCGTCCTGCTCAATCTGCCGGGGCTGGCTGATCCCACGCATCCTGACCGCAGCGATGGCAGCAACGCCCTGGCC
>JAJRVV010000197.1 GCA_024277135.1 Chloroflexota bacterium
CTTGACTCCTGCAGTTTCTCAAAATGAGGCTCTCAGGCGTCAAAAACGAACGATTTAGAACGATTCAGAGCCATTTCGGGCATCGTTTTGCTCAATTTTGGGCATACTCACGACCTAAATGCAAAAAGTGCAGGACTTAAGGAACTCATTCAGGAATTCAAAATCACCCTTCGCCCCTCCCGGCTCAAGCCTCGGCTCCGTTTTGAAAAACTCTCTGGCGGCCGCAGCCAGCTTTGATATTGTCGAAACATGATATAATGCCAGGTGAGTAGAGTTTAGTTTTGGTGCGTGGGGGTAAACAGTTGCCATAATTCGGAGGTGGATGATGGACATCAAGGCGACAGCGATTGAAGTCAGCGCCCGCCAGTTTGAGGCCAAATATAAGCAGGGTTTTGAAACTTTCCGCCAGACAATTTTATCTGCCGAACCACCCTTTGAGGTAGAGCAAGATTATTTTGATTGGGAACTGGCCGTGACCGGCGCGGCCGACATGGAAGAGGAAATTAATCGCCTGAAAAATCTGTTCCGCCAGCCATGAATGCTGCTGATCTACTTGTCGCCCTGCGCCGGGAGGCCAACGATCGGGCCTACATTCGCCGGTTAGAGATACTTGACCGGGGTTCAGTCCTGCTTAAAGCGCGTTTGTTTGTGTCGCCTGACCTTTTCGTTCAAATCTACCGTAATGATCGTTTTGACACGACCAATCTATCCTTGATTCACAACAGGCAGCGGATTTACGGGCGAGATTACCTGGGTGGCGTCTGGCATCGTCATAGTAACCGTTCAGCCGCCAACAGACTTTTGAAGTTTTGCAGTCGAATAGACAACTACATAGCGCGGTAAACCGCAAATGAGCAATGAGCAATGAGCAATGAACAAATAAATTGCGCGGTTGACGCAAATGTTGCAGAGGAATTCTATAACACCCAGAGTTGGAGAAATGTGCAGCCGATACCGTTGACTACTCCATAGCGTGGCAAATTGTAAGAAGTGACTAAAGCGACTAAAGTGACTAAAGTTGGAAGTGACTAAAGCGGGGAGTTAAAGGAGGTTGAGTTCTTTGGCCTTCAGCGCCGCCTGGGTGCGGCCGCGGACGCCGAGTTTGCCCAGGATATTGGTGACGTGGTTTTTAACGGTGCCTTCGGTGATGAAAAGGTCGGCGGCGATCTCTTTGTTGCTACGGCCGTCCCCCACTAGTTTCAGCACTTCCAATTCCCGCGCCGACAACGGTTCCACCAGCGGTTGCGGCTTCGGCTGGCCCATCCGGGTGAATTCTGCTACCACCCTGGCCGCCACCGACGGCTGCAAAAAGGATTCCCCCCGCGCCGTCGCCCGAATCGCCTCCACCAACTTGGCTGAGGGCACGTCTTTGAGCAAATAGCCGGCCGCCCCGGCTCGCAGCCCGTCAAAAATATGCTCATCGTCGTCAAACGTGGTCAGGACGATGACGCGGCAGTCTGGGTTTTGGACGCAGATGCGCCGGGTGGCGGCCGCGCCGTCCAACACCGGCATGCGCAAATCCATGAGGATGACGTCCGGCTTGAGTTGGGCTGCGGCCGTCACCGCCTCTTCCCCGTTTGCCGCCTCGCCCACCACCTCAACGTCATCCCACACCGACAAGAGTGTGCGCAGCCCCTCTCGAAACAGCGCCTGATCATCCACTAGCAAAACTCGAATTTTCGTCACCCTGTCACCTCGTCACCCTTTCACCCGCTCATCCTCACCCCGGCACGGCCGTTTCCAGCGCAAACCCTTTACCCACGGCCGTCTCCATCTTCAACTCGCCCCCCAACGCCTGCACCCGCTCCCGGATGCCAATGAGACCAAACCCCCCATCCGGCGTCACCGGACTGCCCACTCCATTATCCCGCACCGTCAGTTTCACCAGGTTTTCCGTTTCAAAATCTAACATCACGTCCACCCGAGACGCCCGGGCATGTTTACGTACATTCGTCAGCGCCTCCTGCGTCACCCGGTACAACGCCAGCTTAGTCTCTGGTGGCAGGCGACGGCCGTCACCTTGCACCACAAACTCGGCCACGATCCCTGCCCGGCGCGTCTCCGCCGCCAATTCCTGGATAGCGTTAACCAGCGTTTGATCATCTAACGGCGACTCTCGCAGCGCCGACACCGATTGGCGCACGGCCGTTAACCCCTCCTTGGTCAATTTCTGTGCTTTCTCCAGCGCATCCTTCGCCTTCACCGGGTCTGAATGCAAGACCACCCGCGCCGCCTCAATTTGCACATTCACCACCGTCAGGTAATGCCCCAGATTATCATGAATCTCCCGTGCCAATCGGTTGCGCTCCTGCGTCGTTGCCATCTCCTCAGCCTGAAAAGCATATCCGGCCAACTGTCGGTTCGCCTGTTCCAACTCATCGGTCAGTCGTTCCGCCTTTTCCCGTGCCCGCTGCTCATTCAATCGTAGATGGGTGAACACCACCACAAAGAAAACCGCCGGAATGAACGCAAACGAAACCCCCACAGCCTCCCCTAAACTGCCGGTTATCATCCATATAGGCAGCGCCAGCCCCAGCCAGGAAGCCATATAAACCGGCCAGCGCCAGAGCGGCTGCAGCCGTTCCACCGCCTCCGCCACCAGCGGCAATGGTAACAGCCATGTCCCGTTCGCTCCCAAAACGATCTGGACTGTGAGGATCAATGCCATCAACGTGCCAAAGTATACCGCTTTGGCCCAGGCAAAAGGGAATCGCTCAAAATAATCATCACTCCACCATGCCCAGCCCATGTAGATCGCGCCCAGGAAAATGGAAATGGCAATAGCCAGAGGTGACGGGTTCCAGCCACTGTCGGCAAAAACACCCGCCAGGGCAATGGCATACCCAATTGCCACCACCATCAGAAAGGCGATTTGTGACTGAGGATGAATGTTTTCTGAATCCGTTGTTGTCATTTGCTTTACCCTGTCAAAGAAAAACCAGATGGCTATTGTAACGGCCGTTCCCCGCCCCGCCAAAACTCACCAAACTCTCAAAACTATCTGCACAACTTCTGCAAATTCCGGCAGTAGACTCAGGTAGCGTTAACCATTCACCATTCATTATTCTGGAGCATCCGCATCCATGAAAAACAAAAAACCCATCTTCATCACCCTCGCCCTGCTAACCATCGCCGCCATCGCCTTCTTCGGCTGCCGCGCTCGGCAGACAAAAGCCGAACCCAACGCCGAAGCCCAAATCGGCCAGATCGTCACCGCCTTCATCGGCGACCTGGCCCGCAGCGCCTCGGCCAGCGGCAAAGTGCTGCCCCGGCAAGAAGTTACCCTTTCCCTGGAATTGCCGGGAACAGTCACGGCCGTCCCCATCCATGTGGGCGACAGGGTGCAGACGGGCGACGCGCTGGTGCAGCTAGACGCCGCCGAACTGGCCCTGGCGGTGGCCGCCGCCGAACAAACTCTCATCATCCAGCAAGCCAATCTGGCCCAATTGCAAGCCGCTGCCGCCCCGGAAGAAATCGCCGCCGCCCAAGCTGCCGCCGCCAGCGCCCAGGCGCAGCTAGACGACCTGCTGGACGGCCCCCGGCCGGAAGAAATCGCCGCCGCCAACGCCAATCTACGCGCTGCTGAAGCGGCCGTCGCCGCCGCCAACGCCAGCCTCAGCCAAACGGCCGCCATCGCCGCCGACGCCGAAATCGCCGCCGCCCAAGCCGCTCTGGCCGCCGCTCAAGCGCAAGAGACATCGGCCCGCATCGCCGTTGACCGGACGGTGCAGGATGGGCGGGACGCCAGCCAACTGGAGCAAAATCTGGCCGTCGCCCGCGAACAAACCGCATCCGCCCAGGCTCGGCTGGACGGCGTGCTGGCCGGCGCCGACGCCAACGCCGTCAACGCCGCCCAGGCCAACCTGTCCGCCGCCATCGCCCAACGGGACAATAGCCAGGCGCAGTTGGATGCGCTGACGGCCGACCCCACCGCCGCCCAAATCGCCAGCCTGGAGCAGCAAATCGCCCAATCCCAAGCCGCGCTGGACGCCCTGTTCGCCGGCGCGTCGGCCGCCCAAATCGCCGCCGCCGAAGCGCAGGTGGTGCAAGCCGAATTGGCGCTGGCCGACGCCCAAGACGCATTCGCCAAAGCCACCCTCACCGCGCCTTTTGCCGGGGTGGTGACGGCCGTCACCGTCAACGTGGGCGAATTTGCCAGCGGCCCGGCGGTGGAATTGATGGTCCCCGACAGCCTGGAACTGGCGCTGGCAGTGGACGAAGTGGACGTGGGCTTGATGGTGGTCGGCCAACCGGCCGTCGTCACCCTGGAAACCTGGCCTGATGTGACCATCTCCAGCCAAATCAGCTCCATCGCCCCCAGCGCCGCCCCCACTTTGGACGGCCTGGTCAGCTATGAAGTGCGTCTTGTCCTGGAGCAGACGGATTTGCTCGCGCGCTCTGGCATGACGGCTAACGCTGATCTGATCACTGCTGAACGAAACGGGGCGCTGCTGGTTCCCAGCCGGGCTATCCTGGTGGATCGCGCTTCCGGCGTCTACTCGGTGAATCTGGTGGTGGGTGAAACGGTGACGACCATACCCGTGACTATCGGTTTGCGCGACGGCCGTTACACCGAAATCACCGGCGGCCTCAACGAAGGCGATCAAATTCTGGTAGGCAGCATCCTGCCCACTCTGGACTACACCATCGGCGACGGCACGCTCCTGCGCCAAAGAAACAGCGGCAGCCAACCGTTGTTGAACAATTAGCAGTCAACAGTCAACGGCAAACAATTAACAATTCGCAAGGAATCTCATGAAGAACAAAAAACGACTCTTAATTATCAGCCTCATCCTGCTTCTGGCCGTTTTGGGCATCGGTTGGTGGCGCGGCGGGCAGGACGCGGCCGCGCAAGCGCCGGAAGGCGAAATCGTCACCGCCTTCATCGGCGATTTATCCGCCAGCGCCAATGCCAGCGGCAACGTAGCAGCGCAAACAACGGCCGCCTTATCGTTGGAAACATCGGGCCGGGTGACGGCCGTACCCGTTCAGGTCGGGGATGTGGTCGAAGTCGGGGACGTGTTGGTGCAGTTGGACACGGCCGCTCTGGAACGCGCCGTCGCCAATGTCGAACAAGCCCTGGCGATTCAACAAGCCAATTTAGACGATCTGCTGGCCGGCGCCAGCGCCGCCGATATTGTCGCCGCCGCAGCGTCCGTGGCCAGCGCCGAAGCCAACCTGGCCGATCTGCAAAACGGCCCCAGCGCCACGGACACCGCCGCCGCCGAGGCCAATGTTCGCGCCGCCGTCGCCAATGTATGGGCGGCGCAGGAGCAGTTGAACCAGTTGTCGGCCGGGGCCAGCGCCGCCGATGTCGCCGCCGCCGAAGCCGATCTGCTGGCGGCGCGGGTAGCGTACGACAATCTGGCCGAAGCGTATGACAACATCATCAACGGCTGTTTTACCCTGCCGGACGGGTCGGAAGTGTGTCCCGGTTATGGCGCGACAGAAGAACAGACCCGGTTCAGTCTGGCCGCCGCCGAGGCGTCGCTGGCGCTGGCGCGGGCGCAATACGATGCGCTTTTGGCCGGAGCCGACAGCAACCAGATCGCCAACGCCCGCGCCAACGTGGATGCGGCCGTCGCCCGGCAGGAGGCGGCGCAAGCCCAGCTTGATCTGTTGCTGGCCGGCGCCACGCCCGCCCAAATTGCCGCCGCCGAAGCGGCGCTGGCGCAGGCGGAAGCGAATCTGGCTAAACTGCAAGACGGGGCGACAAAGGAGCAAATCGCCATCGCCGAGGCGCAGGTAACGCAGGCGCAAATCAATTTGGAACGCGCCCGCCTCGATTTGCAGAAAGCGACGCTGACCGCGCCGTTTGCAGGGGTGGTGACGGCCGTCACCGTCAGCGTGGGCGAGTTTGCCAGCGGCCCCGCCATCCAGATGGCAGCCAGCGGCAGTTTGGAAGCGGTGCTGCAAGTGGATGAGGTTGATCTGGCAAACCTGGCGGTGGGGCAAACGGCCGTCGTCACTCTGGAAGCGTGGCCGGACGTGGAAATCGCCAGCGAAATCAGCGCCATCGAACCGAAAGCGAGCAGCAGCGCCGCCATCGTCAGCTATCCGGTACATCTCAGCCTGAATACGGATTTGCCGGTACGGGTGGGGATGACGGCCAATGCCAACTTTATCACCGCCAACCGGGAAGGGGCGCTGCTGGTTGCCAACGCCGCCATCACCGCCAACCGCAGCAATGGCTCCTACTTTGTGCGGCTGGTGCAGCCCGGCCCCGATGGGGATGCGGTGCTGGAAGTGCCGGTGACGATTGGTTTGCGCGACGGCCAATATACCCAAGTCCTTGATGGCTTGCAGGCGGGCGACCAACTGCTTATCTCGGAAATTACAGCAACCAGTTCGGAAGATGAAGGCGGATTTCTCCCGGAACCGCCGCCGGGCGGACGGCCGTTTGGACAGTAGAGAAAGTGTCTGGAGTGACTAAAGTTGGGGAGGCCGCACTTAGAACTTTAGTTCACTACCAACTTTAGCTCATTGGCGAGTGAACAACATGATCGAATTAGAACGAATCACGAAATCATATGAAATGGGAACGCAGGTGGTTCATGCTCTGCGCGGCATCAATTTGCGGATTGACGAAGGGGAGTATGTGGCAATTATGGGGCCGTCCGGCTCTGGCAAGAGCACGCTGATGAACATCATCGGCTGCCTGGATGCACCCACGGCCGGCCGTTACACGCTGGACGATATTGACGTCAGCCACATGACAGACGATGAGCAGGCGCGGATTCGCAACAAACGGATTGGCTTTGTCTTCCAGCAGTTTAATTTGCTGCCGCGAACGACGGCGCTGAAACAAGTATCGCTGCCGCTGATGTATGCCGGATACGGCCGTGCCGCCCGAAACAAACGCGCCGCCGCAGCTTTGGCCTCCGTTGGGCTGGATGATCGGATGGATCACAAACCAGACGAATTGTCTGGCGGGCAGCAGCAGCGAGTGGCAATCGCCCGCGCCCTGGCCGTCGAACCGAACATCATCCTGGCCGACGAACCGACCGGCGCATTAGACACCGCTTCTGGCGGCGAGTTGATGACGATTTTTGACGAGTTGAATGCCCAGGGCATCACCATCATCATGATCACCCATGATCCGGAAGTGGCGGCGCAGGCGAAACGGACGGTTCGCATCCGGGACGGCGTGATTAATAAAATAATGAATTGTGAATAATGAATTGTGAATTGTGAACGAGACCCGCTGTTCGCAGTGTAACGCTTATACATTTTGAGGGAATTTGATGAATCTTGCTGAAAGTTTTTTGACCGCTTTAGATAGTTTGCTCTCCAACAAAATGCGGGCGGTGTTGACCATGCTGGGCGTTATCATTGGCGTGGCGGCCGTCATCGCCCTGATGTCGTTGGGCAATGGCGTGAATGGGTTTATCACCGGCGAACTGACTGCCATCGGCACCAATCTCATCTCCATCACGCCTGATTTGGACAACAGCGATGGGTATCCCCCTTTGAGCAACGCTGATGTGGCGGCCTTGTCCGACCCTTTGCAAGCGCCGGCCGTGGCCGAGGCTGCGGCCATGGTACAAGTCCAGCAAGCGGTGGCGGGTAATGGCAATTCGCGGGCAGGTGCGGTTTCTGGCGTGACGGCCAACTATTTCAACGTGTTCAATTTGGACGCTTTTCAAGCCGGTGATGGACTGACCGAGGCGGATATGGACGGCCGTGCCCGGACAGCGGTGTTGGGAGCGACTACGGCCGTTGACCTGTTCGGCGACGATTATCCTGTGGGCCAATCCATCAAGATTGGCGGCGTCAGCTATGAGGTGGTGGGCGTGCTGGAATCTTCCGGCGGCGGCTTTCTGGGAAGTACCGATGAGAATGTGTACATCCCCATCACCACCGCCCAAAGTCGCTTGTACACCGCCCGCACCCGTTCCGGTCAGCGGGCGGTCAACGCCATCACCGTGCAGGCGGTCAGCGAGGATCAGGCGGATGCGGCCGTGACCCAAATCACCGAAATTCTGCGCCGGGAACACGACATCGCCTACGTCGCCGAAGATGATTTCTCCATCCTCAGCCAGACCGATTTGCTGGAAACCTTTGACGTGGTGACGGGGACGCTGACCGCCTTTTTGGGCGCCATTGCCGGGATTTCGCTGGTGGTGGGCGGCATCGGCATCATGAATATCATGTTGGTCAGCGTCACCGAACGGACGCGGGAAATCGGCATCCGCAAGGCGGTAGGCGCGCTCAAGCGGGACATTTTGGTCCAGTTCTTGCTGGAATCCACCCTCCTCAGCTTCCTGGGCGGGCTGTTGGGGATTCTGTTGGGCGGCACGATTGCCAGTGTGGCCGGGCGGATGTTGGATTTGGAGACGGCCGTTTACGCGGGTACTGTACTCATGGCGACCGGATTTGCGGCGGCGGTGGGGTTGGTGTTCGGTATCTACCCCGCCTGGCGCGCTGCCGGTCTGCGGCCGATTGAGGCGCTGCGGTACGAATAACCTTTATCCTCCCGGAGGTGACGGCCGAAGGCCGTATGAACCTAACCTCCGGGAGGATGTTTAGATCAAGCGACTCGGCCGCCTTTTAACGCATCCTGAAACAGTTTCAATCCATCCCAATCGCCATCGGCCGCCATTTTGGCCTGTTCGGGCCAGGTGTCGGGAAAAGCCACTCGAATGCCGGCCTCCTCGCGTACGATCCGCTCCAGGTCAGCGACGCTGGCGGCTGCCAGTTGAGCAAAAGTAATGATATTGGCGTCCGCTAACACAGACTGAATTTTGGGGCCGATGCCCTCGATCCGTTTCAAGTCGTCTGGTTCAGGCGGGACGGCTGGTTCCGGCTCCGGCTCCGGTTCGGGTTCAGGAGTTGGCGCGGGTTCTGGTTCGGGCGCAGGTTCCGGCTCGGCCGCTTCCTCTTCCACTTCTGGCTCGGAATTACGAATGCCCGATGAGCTAAAAATGGCGGCGAAAAAGATGAGAACCAGGACGGCTACGATGACGATAGGAACCCAGGCCGGCGTCACGGAATCATCCGCCTGGGACAGATAAAGCGTCAGCGGAGCCTTCATGAGCAAGGAAACAATAAAGTTGATGGACATTCACTTACCTCCTACTAAAGTTGTGAAAGGTGAAATAAAACAAGGGTACAAGTTATGAGCCAATTTTGAACCCGGCCAGATTTTCCAGCGCTTTGACCAGAGCGTGATTTCCTTCTTCGCCCAAGCCGCGCTGTTGTAAGGTGCGGTAGAGTTGGAAGATCAGCCCGGTAGCGGGGAGCGGCGCGCCCATCTGGTCGGCCGCTTCCAGCACTAACCGCACATCTTTTTGCTGCAAATCAATGGTGAATCCGGGCCGCCAATCCCGCGCTGCCACCTGCGGCCCGCGATTGCTCAACATCCAACTGCCGGCGGCGCCGCCGGAAACGGCCGTCAACGTCTTCTCTAGGTCTAATCCACCCGCCTGGGCAAATAACAAGGCTTCACTTACCGCCTGCATCGTGCCCACCACCAGAATTTGATTGACCAGCTTCACCATCTGGCCGGCGGCTGTGCCGCCGACATGGGTGATGGTCTGGCCCATCGCTTGCAGCGCCGGCAGAGCGCGTTCAAACTGGGCCGCTTTGCCGCCGACCATGATGCTGAGCGTGCCGTTGGCCGCCCCTTCGCTGCCGCCGCTGATGGGCGCGTCCAGCATATGAACCCCTTTTTCGGCCAACTGCGCCGCGATTTTGGCGGTGGCCTGGGGGCTGATGGTGCTGCAATCAATCACCAGCGCGCCCGGCCTGGCGCCGTGAATGACGCCGTTTTCGCCCAAGATCACCGCTTCCACATCGGGCGTGTCGCTGACGCAGGTGATGATGATGTCGCTTTGGGTGGCTACGTCGGCCGGGCTGGTTCCGGCGCTGGCGCCGGCGGCTACCAGGGGTTCCATGCGCGCGGCCGCGCGGTTCCACACCCGCACCGCATAACCCGCTTTCAATAAATTATGGGACATGCCCCGGCCCATGATGCCCAGGCCGATAAATCCGATTGTGTCACTCATGTTTTTGCTCCAACAAAAAGTACGGCCCAAACTGGTCGGCGTATCCGGCCGGGGTGTATTCGCCGCTTTTACGATCTAATACATAGTTGGTTGTGATTTCAGCGGCGGCGATGCGCTTCAGCATCTCGACTAAACGGTCCACGTCGGCCGTGTTGTTGTAGCAGCCAAAGCTGGCGCGCACCATGCCCGGCATGTTCGATTTGTCCCCGGCCAGCATCTGATCCCGCCAATCGCCCGCCTCCTGCTCATCTAACTGGAGCAGGTGAACGACGTAAGGATGGGCGCAAAAACAGCCGGAACGGACGCCGATGCCCCCTTCGTAACCTAAAATCGCCGCCAGCAGGAAGTGAGAGACGCCGTCCAGGTTGAAGGGGATGACGCCCACTTTTTCATGCGCTTTGTCGGGGTCGGTTTCGCCGTAAATTTTGATGCCAGGCACTTCGCGCAGCCGGGTCAGGGTGTAGCGGATCAATTCTTCCTCGTGGGCGGCCACAGCGTCCATGCCCACCTCCATCAATATCTGGGCGGCGACGGCCATGGCGACGGCCCCCACCACGTTGGGGCTGCCCGCCTCTTCCCGGTCGGGCACGCCGGCCCAATGCACTTCGTCCAGGGTGACGATGTCTACTGTGCCGCCGCCGCGATATTCCGGCGCGCTTTGTAGGAAAATTTCTTTAGCGCCGATGAGGGCGCCGGTTCCGAAGGGGGCGTACATTTTGTGGGCGGAAAGGACGACGAAATCGAGATGTTCCGGGTCGTCGTCCGGTTTCATGTCCACTTGGCGATGGGGGGCTAGTTGGGCGGCGTCTACCAGGATGCGGGCGCCGACGGCGTGCGTTTTGCGCGCCAGCCGGTGGATGGGCTGCAAAAAGCCGCTGACGTTGCTGGCGCCGGTGACGGCTACCAGGGCGATACGGCCGTCATACGCCGCCAACAACTCGTCGAAATGATCCTCATCGAAACGGCCGTCGGCCAACGCGCGCGCATGCAGCGTTTTGGCCTGCGCCCGCCAGGGTAGATCATTGGAATGGTGTTCCAGTTGGGTGGTGATGATGACCTCATCTTCACGCATGGGCAGCCGGTAGGCCAGCTTGTTAATCGCTTCGGTGCTGTTTTTGCCAAAGATGACGGTGTTCGAGCTTAAATCAGCGCCGACAAAGCGGCCAATGATCTCATGCGCCTGGTCATAAGCGACAGTACTCAGCCGGGATTTGAAGCCGGTGCCGCGGTGGACGCTGGAGTAGTAGGGCATGAACTGGTTGCTGGCGTCCATCACCGCTTTGAGCGGCGGCGTGCTGGCGCCATTGTCCAGGTACACGTAGGGAACGAGACGGCCGTCCAGCAGCGGCACGAGTTCATCCAGACCTAAAATTTGGTCTCTTAAGTTCGTGATCGTATCAGTGGGGGGGGGTGGCATAGTAAGCTCCTTTTGTGAATTCCCCGAATGATACGGGTATATTGGCAGAAATTCAAATGGGGATCAAAAAGAGGTGAAACAACATTGCTTCACCTCTTTTAGTAGTCAGGTGTTGGGCAACTTTATGACCGTTGGGCAACTTTATGACAGGGGTTCGCCCACGCCGCCGCTGCAAGTGGCGCCTTGTTCCGGCGTCGTCGGCCCCTGACGGTAGCGGCTGACAAAATCTACCAGCCGATCATCTGTGGCTGATTCTAACTCGATTTGAACGCTCCAGGCCGTGACGACCACCGGATTGCGCAAGTCAGGGTAGGGGGCCAGCAAAATATGGGTTTGGCCGCGCACCAGGTCTTGCAGATAGGCGGCTTCATCTTCAGGCAAATCGGGCTGATAAGCGATCCAGGCAGCGCCATGTTCTAGCGAGTGAACGGCGTTCCCCACGTCAATTGGCTCCTCATAAATGCCGCAGTTTTGCCAGACTGGGCTATGGCCGCCGCCGGTGGGGGGTAAATCATCAATCACTAGTTCGCCCTGAACGTGTTCTCGGGTTTGCCGGCCGAAGTTTATGACGCCCAGAATACCTACATCCTCACGAAAGTATGAAAAAAGGAGCGCGCCCAGCAATATAACCACAAGAACGCTGCCGCCAATGATGAGGTAAGTTGATCGGTTGCTTGATTTTATTTGGGGTTGTGTTGATTTTCTTTTTTTGCCTACAGTTTGTCTTTTTGCCATGTTCTCATTCCTAATGGATTCGTTCAAAATTAACTTAGGCGGCGCGGTCAGAAGAGCAGCCCTTCGGGACTGAGATGCGGCCACAGCAAAAGTTATAAACGAATCAATTCTATGGGAGTGGGTTGCCCACACTCCCGTTGCAAGGGGCTGACTCCGGCCCTTGATTGCGATACCGAGATATAAAATCATCAATACGGCCGTCATTCACCTCATCCACCGCTAATTGCGTGCTCCAGGCCGTCATCATCACATCTTCCTCTTGATCTGGGAATGGGCTGAGCAGTAAGGATCCTTTTCCTCGCACCATGCCCTGCAAGACAGCCACATCCTCAGTGGGCAAATCTGGGCGGTAAGTAATCCAGACAGCGCCATGTTCTAATGAGTGAACGGCTAAAGAACTGTCAACCGGCGTTTCGTAAATGCCGCAATTTTGAAAAGCGGGGTTGTGGCTGCCCCCAGAGGGGGGGACGCTTTCAGTTTCGTAGCTTGCATCTGAGGCGTGGTTACGTGACTGCGCGCCAAAATTGATAATACCTTCGATGTCTGGCTCAAATACTCGAAAAAGGATCAAGCCCACCAGCGCCAATCCCAGAACAGATATCGGAACCCAGGTGAGCAGCTTCTTTTTTCGTCTTTCCTGATCTAGTTTTTCTTTCCTTAGTTGCTTTTTACTCTTTCGTTCAGACATATCTTTCCCTTTTTTGGACAGAAAATATAAGATGATTTTTGCCAGCTTTCAAGCGATAGGCCAGAATGTTTCGGAATCACTCATACTCCTGACCATCTGGCTGACTGTAGCCGCGGTTTCTTACCGCGTTTGTGCCCGCGCGGTAAGAAACCGCGGCTACCAAGGGCGGGGGGCGGTGCCAGTTTCGAGTCTCCGACTGCCAGCGCCAGGAAGAGAAATTTAGACGTTTGCTTGGTTGTCTCCGGAGAGTCTGTGTTATAGTTGTCCGATGAAAAGCGTAGCCACATGGTTGTCAAAAGTGGATATTCGCAAGGGATTACCCATTCTTTTCCTGGGAGGGCTGCCAATTCTGCTTACCTGGCCCCTGATCGCCCAAATCGGACAAGCGATCCCCCAGGGCAGTGAAAACGCGCCTACCGTGCCGCTCTTCAATCTGTGGTCGCTGGGTTGGAATGTGGATCGGCTGACGGCCGGGTATGCCGGGTATTGGGATGCGCCCATCTTTTATCCGGTTCAGGGCGCCTTCGCTTTTTCTGAACCGCAGCCGCTCACCGGTTTGGCAGCGGCCGTGTTTTGGCAGTTTCGTCCGGCGGCGGCTTATAATTTGGCGCTGCTGCTCTTTTTGGCGTTGAATGGGGCAGCGGCGTATCATCTGCTGCGACAGCGTGGGTTAGGCGCGGGGGCGGCTCTGATCGGCGGGCTGCTGGCGCAGGCGCTGCCTTTTGTCACCCAGGAGCGGGGGGCGCTGCAATTGCAGCCCTTATTTGGCATGATCTGGGCGCTGGCCGGATTGTGGCGGTTGGCGGATCAAAAAGATATTTGGCGCAGCGGACTGGTTTTTGGGCTGGGCACGGCCGTCACCTTTCTCACCAGTGAAAATTATGCGCTAATGTGGGGGGTGGCGGCGGGCACGGCCGTGTTCTGGCTGGCGCCGCGGCTGCGGCGGCAATCCTGGCTGGCGCTGCTGGCTGGCGTTAGCCTGGCGGCGCTGTTGATTCTGCCTATCGCCCTGCCCCAACGCGCCATTTTGGCCGAACAGGGCTTTTCCCGCAGCGCCGAAGCAATTCAAAAAGGGTCGGCGCAGTGGGGCGATTACCTGCGCCCGGCCAGCGCCACCTGGGATGCGTTGTGGCTCTCCTGGCAGGTGGACGGCCGTCAGCGTTTGTTCCCCGGCTTGCTGTTGTTGGGATTTGGTCTGGCCGGTTTTGTGTTGGGCTGGCGGCGTCCTAGCGGTCGTGGCTGGGCCGGGTTTTTGCTGGTGGGGATGCTGGTCGCCTTTTTGGCCTCGTTGGGGTTGAACTTGTCGCTCGGGGGCTGGCAGCCGTACCAACTGCTGCGGGATTATGCGCCTGGTTTTGCCGATTTTCGCAGCCCGTTTCGCTTTGCCGTTTTCGTGCAGATTTTCCTGGCTTTGGCGGCGGCGGAAGCGTTTGCATGGCTGCTGATTCGACGACGGAAAACGGCCGTCCTCCTGGCTGGGTTGGTGTTGTTGGAGGTATTCCCCAGACCGGCGCGGTTAACGGCCGTGCCGCCGCCGCTGCCCTTGCCGGTTGGGGCTGGCCCGGCCGTCATCATCCCGTTTGTCGATGGGCGAAACACCGTCGCCTATGCCCCAACTGCCAACTGGATGGCGGCGACAATGGCCCAAAATGGGCCGATGGTGAACGGTTATTCCGGCTATTTTCCCAGGCTCAACAGCCAGCTCAAGTCGCTGTTGGCCGATTTTCCCACGCCAGTGGGTCTGGCAGCTTTACGGCAGATGGGGGTGCAGACGGTTTGGGTGGATAAGACGGCCGTGAGCGCGGAGCAGGTCGGGCGGTTGGCAACGGCCGTTCGCCAGGGTGATTTGGCGCAGTTCCCGGCCGTCGCCGGATTGGCCCAATACCGGGTGATTGACGCCGAATTCCGACCGGCGGGCGCGTATGGCGGCGGCTGGACATTAGATGTAAAAGGTGAAGCTGACCACTTGACCCTCTCGGCGCGTGCGGCCGTTGAAGGGTTGGAGATGTTCGTGCTGGTTCCCCAGGTGGCCCCACTGGTTTGGGAGGTGACGATCACGGATGCCGCCAACGTCAGCCAAATCGTCACCCGTACCCCGTCTGGTACATTACTGCTCTATCATGGCAGCCACCGATGGCTATCAGTTGATTTGCCGCCTCTGACCCAATCGGGAACCTACACCATCACCTTGCGCCGGGCTGATACGGCCGTCTTCCTGGGTGAAACCACCTTTACCCAACCCTGATCGTCTAGCCTTGTCCCCCCAGATGGTTTTGTTATGATTGGCCCATGGTCGAAACGCTCCGAATTTTTTTTGAAACCAACATCGTACTGGTCTTTTTTGTGTATGGTCAGGTGTTTTTTGTCTTGGGGTTGGCCATCGCGCTCCAATCCCGCCGCCACAGCCGGTTGGAGATGGCGCGCAGCCTGGGCTGGCTGGCCGCGTTTGGCATCACGCACGGCCTGCACGAATGGGGGGTGATTTTCATCCCGGTTCAGTCCACCTATGTCGGCAGCGGTTTTTTGTCGCTGTTGCGCATCGCCCAGGTCATTTTGTTGGCGGTTTCGTTTGCTTTGTTGTTTCAATTTGGGGCGGAGATGCTGGCGGGGGAACGGCCGACCCTGCGCTACCTCTCCCTGACTATCTTCCTTGGTTGGCTGTTTTGGTCATTACTTCAAGTGATGTTTTTTGATATGGATATTATCACCTGGAGCGACACCGCTTCCATTTGGGCGCGATATTTGCTTGGTTTTCCCGGCGGCTTGCTGGCGGCCTATGGGCTGCGCTTCCAGGCGGCGCGGCAGATTTTGCCGCTCAACCTGCGCCACATTTACCGGATGGTGCAAATGGGCGGGCTGGCCATGGCCGGGTACGCGCTGGTTGGCGGCCTGATCGTCCCTGCTGGAAACTTTTTCCCGGCGAACTGGTTGAATGAAGCCAACCTGGTGGGCTGGTTGGGCATTCCGGCTCCGGTTTTTCGTTCACTCACCGGGTTGGTCATGGCGGTGGCGATGGTGCGCACCATGGAGGTTTTCGACGTAGAAGTTGACCGGCTCATCGAACAAATGGAGCTGGATCGTAGTTTGGCTGCTGAGCGGGAGCGGATTGGCCGGGAACTGCATGACGGCGCCATTCAGCAGGTGTACACAGCCGGGCTGATTGTGGAAGCCGCCCGCCGCAACTGGCAGGACGCCGACAAACTGCTGCCCCGGTTGGATCGGGCGCTGATGGCGATGAATCAAGCCATTTCCACCCTGCGGGCGTATCTCGCCGATTTACATGGCGAGCCGGATACGGCCGTCACCCTGGCCTCTGGGCTGCGGCGGCAAACTGGCGATCCCCGGCTGACGGCGTTGATGGAAATTAACCTGGAGCTTGATTTGGCGGAAACGGCCATCTTACCGCCTCTGAAAACCAATCGGGCGCTGGCGATTGTCAACGAAGCGTTAACCAACGCCGCCCGTCATGCCCAGGCGCGGCAAGTGACCGTTCGCGCCAGCCGCGAGGGGAATTGGTTACGCCTTACCATTGAAGATGACGGTCGTGGCTTCCAGCCGGAAAAAGTGGCGCATGGGTATGGTTTACGTAACATGCGCGACCGGGCCAGGCTGTTGGGCGGACGGTTGACGATTGATTCGCAGCCCGGCGGCGGCTCCCGCGTTCATCTGGATATGCCCTGGGAGAAGGGGGATGATTGATTTGCATAAACTGCGGGTTCTGATCGTGGATGATCATGAAGTAGTGCGCATGGGTCTGATGACCTTGCTGGAGGATATTGAGTGGATAGCGGTGATTGGGGAAGCAGGTACGGCCGAGGAAGCGGTGACGGCCGTCAGCCAGCATCGGCCCGACGTGGTATTGATGGATATCCGCCTCCCGGATGACACCGGCATCGCGGCCTGTCGCCAGATCACAAGCCAATGGCCTGATACCCGGGTCATCATGCTCACTTCCTACGCCGATGACAACCTGATTTCACAGGCGTTGGCGGCGGAGGCGTGTGGTTATGTACTCAAACAAGTGGGCAATCAGGCGATCTTGGAAGTGTTGACGGCCGTGCGTCAGGGCAAATCGCTGCTCGATCCCGCCGCCACCCACCAGGCGATAGACCGCATCCACCGGCAGGAGCGAGCCAAACACGCCCCGGTCTTCAAGGATTTGACTGACCGGGAAATGATCGTCTTGGCTGAAATTGCAAAATACAAAGCTAATCAGGAAATCGCTGAGTCGCTAGGCATTTCCGAAAAAACCGTCCGCCATCACGTCAGTCAAATTTTGTCTAAATTGGCGGTGACCAATCGTGTTGAGGCGGCCGTTCTCGCCATTCGCCACCATATTGAATATCACATGCCTGAGAGAAAGGATCCCTTATGAACGTTAATGGCGCTCATTTTCGTACCATTTGGCTGCACCCTGACGATACGGCCGTGATCCAAATCATTGACCAGCGCCATTTACCTCACCAATTCATCATCGAAAACCTGACAACGGTGGCGGAAATGGCCCGCGCCATCCGCGACATGCACGTACGCGGCGCCGGTCTCATTGGCGCCGCCGCCGGTTTTGGTATGTACCTGGCGGCGCTGGCCGCTCCCCGCGATGGATTTTTGGCCCATACGCTGACGGCCGCTCAAGAATTGAAAGCGACCCGGCCCACGGCCGTCAACCTGGCCTGGGCCGTTGCCCGTCAATTAAAGGTTTTGGATGGCGCGCCGCCTGAACAACGCATCCAAACCGCCCTGAATACGGCTCAAGCCATCGCCGACGAAGACGCCGACTTCTGCCGCCGCATCGGCGAACATGGCGTCTCTCTCCTCGCCGACATCAGCCGCCGCAAAAATGGGGAGCCGGTCAATATCCTCACCCACTGCAATGCTGGTTGGCTGGCTTTTGTGGATCATGGCAGCGCCACCGCTCCCATCTATGTAGCCCATGATCAGGGCATTGCCGTCCATGTTTGGGTGGACGAAACCCGTCCCCGCAACCAGGGGGCGCGGCTGACCGCCTGGGAATTGGGGCAGCACGGCGTCCCCCACACCGTCATCGCCGACAACGCGGGCGGCCATCTGATGCAGCGTGGGCTGGTGGACATCGTCCTCACCGGCACGGATCGCACCACCTACACCGGCGACGTGGGCAATAAAATCGGCACTTATCTTAAGGCGTTGGCGGCGCATGATAACGACGTCCCCTTTTACACCGCTTTGCCTTCTTCCAGCTTTGATTGGCAGATTGAAGATGGGGTGCGCCAGATTCCCGTCGAGCAGCGGGACGCGGCCGAGGTGAGAATGATTCAAGGCCTCCACGATGGGGAAATCAAACAAGTGCTGCTGACGCCGCCGGACAGCCCCGCCGTCAATTATGCTTTTGATGTGACGCCATCACGATTGGTGACCGGCTTGATCACGGAACGAGGGATTTGCCCGGCGTCAGCAGAAGGTGTGTTGGGGCTTTTCCCCGAAAAGCGAAAAGGATGATTATGAGCGCTTTTCGTAGTATTGAATGGCTGGAAAGCGGGGCGGTGCGTATGTTGGATCAGCGCCGCCTGCCGTTGGAGACGGTTTACCACGAGTATGGCGCGGCCGTGGCTGTGGCCGACGCCATCAGGGCGATGGTGATCCGGGGCGCGCCGGCGATTGGGGCGGCGGCGGCGTATGGGTTGGCGCTGACGGCCGTCCACACCGCCGTTTCCGATGTGGTAAGTTTACGAGCCGAATTAGCCGATTCTGCTGAACGGCTGCGCCGCTCCCGGCCTACGGCCGTCAACCTTTTTGGGGCGATTGACCGGGTGATGGCGCGGGCGCTGGATGATGCTTTGGCGACTGTTGCGGCGTTGCAGACGGCCGTGCTGGATGAAGCCCGCGCCATCGCCGCCGAAGATGTGCAAACCAACCGGCAGATCGGCCTGAACGCGCTGCCTCTCATTCCCGATACGGCGACCATCATCCACCATTGCAACACCGGCAGTCTGGCCACGGTGGATTACGGCACGGCGCTGGGCATCATCCGCACCGCGCATGAGCAGGGCAAAAAGGTGCATGTGCTGGTGGACGAGACTCGGCCCCGTTTGCAGGGCGGCCGTCTTACCGCCTGGGAATTGCAGCAGCAGGGCATCCCCTTCCAGGTTATCGCCGACGGCGCATCCGGCCATTTTATGCGCCGGCGCGGGGTGGATTTGTGTGTGGTGGGCGCGGATCGGGTGGCGGCCAATGGGGATACGGCCAACAAAATCGGCACGTATAATCTGGCGGTGGTGGCGCATGAAAATAAGGTGCCGTTTTATGTGGCCGCGCCGCTGACCACGATTGATTTTGCCACCCAAACTGGGGATGAAATTGAGATTGAGGAACGGCCGTCACGCGAAATCACCCACATCCGCGACTGCCAGATAACGCCAGACGGCGCGGAGGCCGCCAACCCTGCCTTTGATGTCACCCCGGCTGGTTACATCACTGCCATCATCACCGAGAAAGGCGTCGCCTACCCGCCTTTTGCCGAGTCGCTGGCCCGATTACGGGGAGAGTGAGTAAAGTTTTAACTCGACTTTATCCATTTTTTCGAGTTTATAGTGTTTTCGTATTTTCATAGTATGTTTTTCGATAATTATGCCCAATGATAGGATATGATTATCCCCAATTTCGTTGTTTCGCACTATCTGGCGCATCATCCCACATGTTTTCCGTGTGGCATGTAAACACCTTACCCCAAAATAGGAGTGGAAAATGATTGATTCATCTCATCTCCCAGGGCTGTCAGCCAACCTGGGCGATTATCAAGCTGCGGTGGACGCCGCCCTGGTCGAAATGGCGGATCGGGCGATCATGCGCCGCATCTGGGCCAAAGACCATACTGTCTGGAAACCGGAACCGGTCGAAATCGGCAACCGGCTGGGTTGGCTGGACATTGCGCCGCGGCTGGAAGCAGAGATTGGCCGGTTAACGACATTGGCCAAACAGGTTCAGGCGGACGGCTTCACCGATGTGTTGCTGCTGGGGATGGGCGGTTCCAGTCTGGCCCCGGAACTGTTCGCCAAAACCTTCAGCGCGGAGGCAGACGGCCTCAATCTGAACGTATTGGACAGCACCGACGCCGACGCGGTTCGGGCGCAGGCGGCCCGGATCGATCCGGCGCAAACGCTGTTCATCGTCGCCACCAAGTCGGGCGGCACGGTGGAGACGCTTTCTTTTTTTAAATACTTTTACAATCTGACGGCCGCAGCCCTGGGAACCGAAAACGCCGGCCAACATTTCATCGCCATCACCGACCCCGGCAGCAAACTGGAAAAACTGGCGGCCGATTATCACTTCCGCGATACTTTTTTGAATGATGCTAACATCGGCGGCCGTTATTCGGCGCTCTCCTTCTTTGGCCTGGTTCCGGCGGCGCTGGTAGGGGTGGATTTGTCCACTTTGCTGGCCCGCGCCCAATCCGTCGGCGATGAACAGGCCGCCTTTTTAGGCGCGGCGTTGGCCGAACTGGCGCAAGCGGGCCGGGACAAACTGACGATTGCGGCTTCGCCGCCGATTGCCAGCTTTGGCGGCTGGGTGGAGCAGCTCATCGCCGAAAGCACGGGCAAGGACGGCAAAGGGATTGTGCCGGTGGTGGGCGAACCGTTGGGCAGTCCGGCGGTGTACGGGGATGATCGCCTGTTTGTCTATCTGCGGCTGGCCGGGGATGTGACGCATGATGCAGAATTTGAGCGACTGGCCGCTGCCGGACATCCGCTCATCACCCTGGATTTGGCGGACAGGTATGATTTGGGCGGGCAGTTTTTCCTGTGGGAGATGGCGACGGCCGTTGCCGGGCATCGTCTCGGCATCCAACCGTTTGACCAACCCAACGTGGAAGCGGCCAAACGGTTGGCGCAGCGGATGGTGGCTGAATACATGGAGAAAGGAGAACTGCCTGCGGGCGACTGGGCCGACGTGACGGCCGCCACTCTGCATCAATTCCTGGCACAATCTCAACCTGGCGATTACATTGCCTTGCAAGCGTATGTGGCGCCCACGCCAGAGACGGATGCGGCGCTGCTGGCGCTACGCGCGGCGCTGCGCGACCGGTACCGGTTGGCGACGACGGTGGGTTACGGCCCGCGCTTTCTGCATTCGACGGGTCAATTGCATAAGGGGGATGGGGGGAACGGCCGTTTCATCCAATTTGTATCTGACCTGGTTGAGGACGCGGCCATCCCTGACACAGCGGGCCAGCCGGATTCCACCATGACATTCGGCGTCCTGAAACTGGCCCAGGCCCTTGGCGATGCGTTAGCTTTGCGTAATGCTAATCCCAATCGCTCCGTCATACGCTTCCATTTGGGGCAAGACGTCGCTGCCGGGTTGAAAGCGCTGCAAGAAGAAGGGTAGAGAGGATAGAGCTAGAGATAGAGGGAAGAACTTCTCTTCCTCTCGCTCTAATTGCTATGATTACAACGATGATTTTTGACCTGGACGGGACGCTGGTGCAGACGGAGCGGTTGAAGGCGATTTCGTATGCGCGGGCGGCTGTGGTTTTGCGGCCGGATTTGTCTAAGGATGCAGTCGTTGAGGCGTTTAAGGATGTGGTGGGATTGTCGCGCCGGGAAGTGGCGACAGCTTTGGTGGCCCGGTTCGGGTTGGCGGAAACGGCCGTCACCCGTGTGGCTGAATTCAACGTCACCACCCCCTGGCAGGCGTTTGTCCAGATTCGGCTGCGCATTTACGGCGAAATGCTGGCTGATCCGGAGGTTATCCGGCAAAATCAGTGGCCGCATAATGTGTCCCTGCTCAAAGAAGCCCGCCGCGTCTGCCGCCAGATGGCGCTGGCCACCATGTCCTACTGCCCGCAAGTCCAGCGCGTTCTCGACATCCTGAATTTGCGCGACCAGTTTGATTTTGTGGCGTCGCGGGATGATGTGGAGCGGGGCAAGCCTGATCCGGAGATTTACAATTTGGTGGCTGGGGAGCTGGCGGTGACGCCGGCCGAATGTCTGGTGGTGGAGGATTCGCCGGCCGGGGTGCAGGCGGCGCTGGCGGCGGGGATGGCGGTGGTGGCGGTCAGTACCCCATTCACCCAAAAGCGGCTGCATGAAAGCGCCCTTTTACCCGAACATTTGATTGTGGATGACCCGGCCCGGTTGACGGCCGTTGTCGCTGAAATTGTTGCAAGCAGTCAATAATTTATATAAAAACGGACAAGAAAATGAACGAAACCCAGGAAACGACCATTGTAATTTTTGGCGCGACGGGCGATTTGACCCGGCGCAAACTCATTCCCGCCTTGTTTAACTCCTACGGCAAAAACCGGCTGCCGGATGAATTTCGCGTGGTCGGTTTTTCCCGGCGCCAGTTGAGCCACGAGGCGTATCGGGAACAACTGCGGCAAGGGATGCTGGAATTTGCCGCCGAAGCGTATGACGCGGCCAAATGGGCCGACTTTGTCAGCCATGTGCGGTATATCAAAGGAGATTTGAACACGCCGGTCAACTATGCTAATCTCAACCAGTACCTCCAGAATTCGGAAGCGGGGGCGGCGAACCGGCTTTACTATATGGCCACGGCCCCTCGATTTTTTGTGCCGATTGTGGAGCAGTTGGGCGCGGCGGATATGGTGTCCGAAGATGGCGGTTGGCGGCATGTGGTGGTAGAAAAGCCGTTTGGCCGGGATTTGCATTCGGCGCGGGCGTTGAATGAGGCGATTCATCGTGTGTTCCAGGAGCATCAGGTGTACCGCATTGACCATTACCTGGGTAAAGAGACGGCGCAAAACATCCTCTATTTCCGTTTTGCCAACACCATTTTCGAGCCGGTATGGAATCGGAATTATGTGGACAATGTGCAGATCACGGTGACGGAGAGCGTGGATGTGGGGCATCGCGCCGGGTATTATGACCAGGCGGGGGTGGTGCGGGATATGTTTCAAAATCATTTGCTGCAACTGCTGTCGTTGGTGGCCATGGAGCCGCCAGCTTCTTTTGCGGCGGATGCGATTCGGAATGAGAAGGCGAAACTGTTGACGGCCGTGCGCCCCATTGATCTGGCTGATACCGTTCGCGCTCAGTATGATGGCTACTGTGAGGCGGAAGGGGTGGCTGAACATTCGCAAACGCCCACTTTTGCCGCCATGCGCTTGTTTGCCGATAATTGGCGCTGGCAAGGAGTTCCCTTTTATCTGCGGTCGGGCAAGGCGCTGGCCAAGAAAAACACGGAGATCATCATCGAGTTTAAGAAACCGCCGATCATCATGTTTGAGTTTGATGAAGATGGTTTTTCGCCCAACATTTTGTCGCTGTGTGTGCAGCCGGACGAGGGGATTCATCTGAAGTTTGAGGCGAAGATTCCCGATGCGCGGCAGACGCGGTCGGTGGACATGGAGTTTCATTACCGGGATTCGTTTGGCGACGGCCGTCTGCCCGATGCGTATGAACGACTGTTGCTGGACGCCATCAAAGGGGACGCTTCGCTGTTCACCCGCAGCGACAGCATCGAAGCGGCGTGGCGGCTGATGGATCCGATTTTGCAAGGGTGGGGACAGCGGCCCCAGGCGTCGCCGCTGGCGGCTTATGCGTCGGGCAGTTGGGGGCCGGCGGCGGCGGATGCGTTGTTAGCGCGGGACGGCCGTGTCTGGCGGCATGGGTGCGGCGAGCATGATTAGCCGGATTCAAGCCATCATCTTCGATTTCGACGGCCTCATCTTGGACACGGAAACGCCGGATTACCGCTCCTGGCAAGCGGCGTACGCCGAGTTTGGGCTGGAGCTGCCGCTGACGGTGTGGCAGGCCAATATCGGCTCGGTGGATTTGTTCGACCCGTACCTCTATTTGGAGGAGCAGTTGGGGCGGTCGCTGGACAGGACGGCCGTCCATGCCCGCCGCCGGATTTTGGATGATGAATTAATCGCGGCGCAGACGGTTTTGCCGGGCGTGGCGGATTATCTGGATGAGGCGGGCAGGTTGGGATTGGGGACGGCCGTCGCTTCCAGTTCCCGGCACAGTTGGGTGGATCCCCATTTGCAGCGGTTGGGGCTGTCAAACCGGTTCGACCGCGTATTTTGCCGGGACGACGCCGGCGATGTGAGCAAGCCGCACCCGGCCGTCTACCGGGCGGCATTGACCGGATTGGGGCTGCTGCCGGAGCAGGCTATCGCCCTGGAGGATTCGCTGAATGGGGTGTACGCCGCCAAAGCCGCGGGGCTGGCTTGTGTGGCTGTGCCCAACGAGATGACCCGCCATCTTGATTTTGCCGAAGCGGATTGGCGGCTGGAATCGCTGGCGACGATGCCGCTGGCTGAGTTGTTGCTGCGGATAGGGTGAGGGGAGACTGCCGTAATCTGTACGCTTTGCAACCTTTCTTACAGTCAACGCATCCAACCTGTGTCATAACAGACACAATTCGCAAACAAAAAGGTGAATCATGGGCATATTCGATGTATTTAAGAGAAACAAACGCCAGCGCCGTCACGCCATACTTGACGTCAGCGATCAAAACTTCCAGACTCAGGTTATTCGCCGCTCCTACAAAACGCCGGTTATGGTAGATTTTTGGGCGGCATGGTGCGGGCCGTGCCGCCAGTTGGGGCCGGTTCTGGAGCGATTGGCCGAAGACCCGGAAAGCGAATTTATCCTGGCAAAACTGAACACGGAACACAACCAGCGCACCGCCGCCAAATATAACATCCGCAGCATCCCGGCCGTCAAGATGTTTTGGAATGGGGTGATTGTGGATGAGTTTACCGGCGCGCGGCCTATGCCGCTGGCGCGCCGATTTGTGAATAAGGCGACCAGCGGCGAACCGCCGGCCCCGCGCGGCGGCGCTCCGGCCAAACGGGTGCGGCAGGCGGCCCAGCATCTCAAAAAAGGGCGCGGCTTTGAGGCGTTTGTGTTGTTGAATGGGCTGCCGGAAGGCGCGCGCTCAGACAAAGCGGAAAAACTGCTGCCGTTGGCCCGCTTCCTGTTCGATATGGAAGATGGGGATGGATTGACGGGTGTGGATGCGTTGGATGACGCTTACCTGGATGCGGCCGAAGCGATGATCCGGCGACGGCCGTCCGCCGCATTGGCCCATCTCGAAACCGCCCTCGAAAAAGGGCAGGCGATGGATCGCGCCTACACCATGCAGGTGATAGAGGGCATTCTGGCCCTTTTGGGGGAAAAGCATAAGATCACGATAGAGTACCGTGAGAAAAGCCTTTGATTTTAGATTTTGGATTGGGGATTTTGGATTGACGGCCGTCATTCACAATTAACCATTCACAATCCACAATTCATTATTCAACGCCCGCTACCGCATCCCCACCACACGGCCGATCCCCCGCCCCACCCAGATTTCCTCAGCAAAAGCGGGATCAATCGCCGAGGCCACAAAATACGTGACGCCCTGCACCACCGGCCGCTTCTGGATTTCCTGCCAAAATCGGAGGTACTGCCGCCCTTTTTGCACGGCCGTCACCCCCCCCTTGTTGTGGCTCGCCTCCGTGATCCAAATTGGCTTAAAGCGGAACCGGCTGATGAAATCATCCAGCACGTCCAACGCCCGCGCCATCGGGTACACCGTAGACCAGTAAACATGAATGCCCAGACCGTCCGCCGCCTCCACCGCCTCCCGGCTGGCTTCGACAAACCGAATGTGATCCAGCTTGACATTGGTGACGGCGCTGCCGGGAGAGAGGCCGGGGTAGATGAAGCGAACGCCGGGCAGCGCCCGCCGGTATTGATCCAACAGTTCCAGCCACCAGCGGCTGAACTCAGCCCCATTTCGCCAACTGGCATACAACCCTTCCGCCCGTAAATTCGGTTCGTTGTGCAGTTCCACTGCCACATCCTTGCCGGGTAGAGCGGTTAACAATCGCTCTACTTCCGGCCGGGTCCAGGCCAAAAACTGGCCGGGGCTGACGTTGCGCCCGCCAAAGCTGAGGAACGCCCGCACTACCCATTTGGCGTCGGGATGTTCTTGGGCCAGCCGGTCCACATCTTCCGTTTTGTGATGGGTCAATACTTTAATCATGTCAGGGCGCATGTCGCCAAATTCGCGGAATTCCGCCTCGCTGATGTCCGGGTCGGCCGAGGCGTGCAGGCCGATGCGGGCCGGGCCGAGCAAACCAGGATCAACCGGCGCCTCTTCGGCCGGGGGCTGGATGATGGTGTCGTCCACCCGCACCGGCACAAATTCTCCGGATGGGGCGCCGGTGACGATGACGACGCTGTTGGCGGGAATCAGGCCAATGGCGCGGCCGTTTCGCTGCGGTGTTTGGCGCAGGGTGGCGCCATACCGGCCAACCGTTCCCTCATCTTCATTCACCGCCACCTCGCTTTGCAGCGCCCAACCCGGCGTGGTGTCGTGGATGGGCAGCGGCAGGGGCAAAAGCGGCGGCCGTTCATCTGGAAACGACGCTGGCTGCAAAATTTCTGGCGTCGGCTCTACCAGCCGGAAGAAATCAGATTTGTTCGCCAATATGGGCGAATGGTTGTTTTGTCCAGGCCCCGCCAGAGTGACGGTGGCATCCCCCTTGATCGTGCCCACATATTCGCCGCTCTCAACTGGCCTGGCCCGCAGATGAACGCCCTGGTGACGGATGATGGCGTAAGCGCCAAACGGCTGTAGATGGTTGGTTTGCGTCCATCCCAGGTAAATGTCTGGCGGCAGCGCGCCCAACACATCGGCTGGCGGCGGCGGCGGGCCGAGGGGCAGGTTGACCGGCCCCAGAAAATCGGCGCGGCGGACGCGGATGGGCAGGTAGCCGTTGGCAGCGCGAGCCAGGATGGTGACGGTGCTGCCCGCTTTGACGATGCCGATGTTGGCAGCGTTGCGATCTGGTTTGGCGCGTAAGTTGATGCCCTGGGCGGTGTTGACGATGGCCTGCCGCCCAACCGGTCTGAGGAAGGGTTCCCACGCCCAACCGTTGATGGTGGTGACGGTGGGGGGCGGTTCTGGCGCCGGTTTGTTGGGGATGTCGCCGGTATCCAGCCCCAGCGCGGCCCTGGGAACCTGGACAGGAGTGAAACCGGCGCGGCCGTCGCCCAAAAGGATCATCATGCTGCCTTCGGGCAGGGGGTAACTGCGTGTTTGGCTGACGCGGAGGGTGACGCCGCCGGCATTGGCCTGGGCTAGATCGCCTGATTGGCTGATGGCGGCCGTCAACACCCATCCACTGACAAAAGGCGGCGCCGGTTTCTGCCAGCCCATCAAGGGCAGCAAAAACGGGGTGGGGTCAATGATGTTGTAAGGCCAGTTGCCCTGGCGGGCGCCCTCTTTTTTGAGCGTGATGTGTAGATGGGAGCCGAAACTGTTGCCGGTGTTATCGGCGTGGCCGATGAGCTGACCGGCCTGAACCACATCCCCTACCTGCACCACCGATTTTTGCAGATGGGCGTAAATGGTGCGGTATCCTTCTTGGTGAGCGATGCGGATGTGGATGCCGTAGTTGTGGCTGTTGGGGTTGGCGTTAACTTTGAAAACACGGCCGTCGGCGACGGCGAACACCTTGCTGCCATGCGGCGCGCGTATGTCCGCGCCATCATGCCCCGGAAGGCCGAATTGGGCATAGTTTTGTGGATTGGCCCCGAAATGTTGCGTGATGACGCGGTATTCCGTAGGCCAGGCCAGGAACTTGAAGTCGCTCATTTTGTTTTGTCCGGTACTGCGGGCGAAATGGCCGTTGGCGAAAGTTTATCTCAGGGCGGAGCGGCGGGCAAACAAAACCAAAAAAGCCCTGACCGGCAGATACAACCGGGCAAGGCTTGAAGACGAGGCGGCCTCGTCTAATCAAGCAAATGGGCGCGTAATTCCCGAATCGCTTTGTCTAGCGCCTGCTCGGTGATTTCGATGTGGGCGAGGGTGTCTGGCGGCAGCTCTGAATGATTGGCTTTCAGCGATTCAATCAACGCGCTGGCCGAGAACAACACTTGAACGGCGTCGTCATTAAGTTGACGGCTGTGGTGAGCGTCTTCGCGCGCCCTCTGTAAAATTTGGGCTTGCAGGTCGCTGGTTTCCCGCTCTTCCAGCCATCGCTCCAGGAAGTTGAGCAGGACGTAGACGATGGCCGGGCCGATAGTGCCGAATAGGAACATATCGAGCAAAGCATGGAACCCCACTCCCCATGTGTCATGAATCCAGATGGCGGGCAGCAGCTCGTAACCGGCCACCAGCAGCGCCAGCGCCAGGGGGATGGTCCACTTCAGATTATGCAGCCAGCTATGCACGTCCTCAAGCAGTTCAGGCTTGTGGATCAGGTCTGGCAGCCAAGTGCGCGGGCTTTTTATTTTTGGTGTCCGCCGGTTAATTAAGTCATTGGTCATGGGGAGGCCCACTCGTTTACGGTAGCAAATGTTCCGTAAAGAGTAAGGGATTGCCATTGTGTGCCCAAGTGACATTCATCCCGAAATGAGAGGACATTTGTCCTGTAAAGAATTGTTATGGGAAACGGCCGTCACCCTGACTGATTTAATGGTAAGATAAGGGTATTAGATAGTAGATGGGGCAGCATGATGGATGATTCGGGATTTTTATCCGATCAAAATGGACAGCTTTTGGTGCAGATGGCCCGGCAAAGCCTGGAGCGGGGGGTGCGGCAGCGGCGGCTGTTTTTGCCTGATATGGCGGTTTTGCCAACGGCCGTGCAACAGCCTGGAGCCAGTTTTGTGACCTTGACCAATCAGGGCCAACTGCGGGGGTGCATCGGCAACACAACCCCCCGTTGGCCGCTGGCGGAAGATGTGGTCCGTAATGCCGTTTCCGCATCACGGGATTCCCGATTTAAGCCGGTGGGCGTTGATGAACTGGGAGATGTGAGGCTGGAGGTGACGGTGTTGTCGCCGCCCCGATTGCTGCCGTATGCCAGTTATACGGCTTTGTTGCGCCAGTTGGCGGAACAACAGGACGGGGTGATTTTGTCTCTGGACGGCCGTCGCGGGGTGTTGCTGCCGCAAGTGTGGCAGCGCATTCCAGACCCCGACCAATTTCTGGATATTATTGCCCGCAAAGCTGGCATTCCGTTTCCGGCCTTACGCCAATCCCCGCCTGTGGTTGAGGCGCAGACGTTCCAGGCGCAATGTTTTATGGAGGAAGGGTATTTGGAGCCGGGAGGGTGATGAGGGGTAGGGGGAGCAATTAACGGCAAAAGTGGACGGCCGTCTCCGCCAAAATCCCCGCCAACACAACCACTGAAGAAATATCTACCCACTCTTCCGCGCTGTGCAGCCCGGCGCCGATGGGGCCAATGAGCGCCGTCTCCATGCCCGCCTGAGCCAGGATCGCCGCATCTGTCCAGAAAGTCTGACCGGTGTGTGGGCCGGGGACGGTCAGCCATTGGGCTACGGCCTGTGCCAACGCCTGCACGATGGCCGCCTCTGCGCCAATCTCAAACGGTTCGCGCAAAAATGTGGGTTTGACGGCCGCTTTGAAGGAGGGATCAGCGGCTAACCGGTCAATGATGGCTTGCAATTCGGCCGTCGCCTGCGCTTCTGTTTCGCCGGGAACGGTGCGCCGTTCTATTTCCAGTTGACAGTGGGCGGCGTAGACGCTAATTTCGCGCCCGCCGTGAATTTGGGCGGCATGGAGGGAGGGCGGCCCGGCCAATGGATGGGGCGGCCGGGCGCGTAGTGCTTGCTCTAATTTGTCCAGTTCGGCCAAAAAACGCCCCATGCGCATGTTGGCGTCAATCCCTTCGTGGTAGCGGCTGCCGTGCGCCGCCCGGCCAAATGTTTCCACGTCGTACCAGATGAAGCCGCGATGGGCGCGGCAGATGCGTAAATCGGTCGGTTCGGTGACGATGGCGGCGTCTGTGCGATATTGGGAATGTTTGACCAGATCTTCACTGCCGATACTGGCGTACTCTTCGTCGGCGACGGCCGTTACCAGCAAATCGCCCCCCAGTTCCACCCCATCGTCTGCCAACGCCTTCACCGCGCCCATCATCGCCGCCAAACTCCCTTTCATGTCCTGCGCTCCCCGGCCGTAGAGACGGCCGTCGCGCACCACAGCGGCAAACGGATCAATCCTCATGCCATCCACGCCGACGGTATCCATGTGAGCGTTGAGCAGCAGGGATTTGCCCGTTCCCTGGCCGCGCAGACGGCCGATCACATTCCAGCGTCCCGGCTCAATCTCATGCGTCGTCACCGCCAGCCCCAAATCGGCCAGCGTATCGGCTGTAAAAGCGGCGACCTCCGCCTCGCCCGGCGCGCCGGGAACCAGGGAGGGATTGACGGAGTTGATTTGCACCAGTTGGGTGAGCAGATTTAAGGTGTAGGCGCGGTCAATTTTGATGGTGGGCATTGGAATGGTCAATTGCTAATTGTCAATTGTTAATTGTCGTTTCCGCAAAATGGGTGATGGCGTCCAGGTGTTTCTGCGGCGTGTCGAAGCCCAGGTACATCGTGTTCAGGCTCATGTGGGTGGCGCCGACCGCTTCCCACTCGCCCAGGAGCCGCCGCCACAGGTCGGGGTTGGCCCCTTTGTAGGAGAGCCGTCCCTCCAGGCCGAATTCGTCGGGTGTACGGCCGTACCGTTCCGCATACTTGTAAATTTTCTCCATGTCGGCCTGCGCTTCGGCGGCGCGGCGGGCGTTGCTCATCCAGCCGTCCCCCAGGCGGGCGATGCGGCGCAGCACGGCGTCGGCGGCGCCGCCAAACCAGATGGGGATGCGCCGGGCGGGGCGGGGGTTGAGGCCGGCGTCGGGGATGGTGTGCCAGCGCCCTTCGTAGGTGATCAACTCTTCCGTCCACAGCCGCCGCAAAAGCTGAACCTGCTCCTCGATGCGCCGCCCCCGCGTATGAAAATCCTGGTTGAGGGCGATGAATTCTACCTTGTTCCAGCCGTTGCCTACCCCCAGGCGGAACCGGCCGTCGCACAACAAATCTAACGTGGCCGCCTGCTTGGCGACGACGGCCGTTTCCCGCTGCGGCAAAATGAGGATGCCGGTGGCGAACTCGATCCGCTGCGTCAGCCCGGCCATGTAGCTGAACATGACAAACGGGTCGTGGAACGGGTTTTGGTAGGTGTACGGCCCCTGCCAGCCGCCGGGACGATCCGGATTCGCGCCCAGCACGTGATCGTAAGCGACGATGAAATCATAGCCCAGCGCCTCGGCAGTTTGCGCGTAGTCACGAATGACGACGGGGTCGCTGCCAAATTCAATTTGAGGGTAAACCAGTCCGATTTTCACGAGAACCTCAGGGAGGATTTTGGATTTACGATTTTGGATTCTGGATTGGGTTGCTCCTGGGCAAGCTGCCGTTAACTGTTGGTTGTTGATTGTTCTAAAAAGCCGCGCGCGGCCAAAGCAAGACAGGCGTCAGCGTGCGGGTGGCCGGGCGTGGGCAGGAGGATAGTTTGGCCCAGGATGGGGTACACGGCCGTCCACTGCGCCTGCTCGATGATGTGGTGGTAACGGCCGTACAAGTCTGCCACCTGCCCATACAATTCCGTTTTCGAGGCGCGCGCCTTGATCAGATGGCGCGGCGTGATCTTATCCGGCGCTTTGACTTGCCGCAAGCGGATGTTGGCCTGCGCCGCCCGCAGATGAGTGCGGATGTCGTTGGTACGCCGCGCCAGCCAATCCGGTTCTGAAGCGCCCCCGGCCGTCCAGCGACCGGCCGCCAGCATCACCGGATTGATCTGGGGGATGAGTTGGGCCACGGCCGTGAGCAAAAACTTGAGCAGTTGATTTTCTGGGGTGTCATGCTGCCGGTGAGGCGGGCGGCAGATGAACAAAGCGGGGTTGGCCTCCTGTTGGGCGCGGGCTTTGGTGGTGGCCGGCCAATCCACCCGGCCCCGCACCTGCCCCTGAAAGGCGACCCGCTCTCGTTGGGTGGTGCGCTGAAGCTGGCGCAGCAGCAGCGGCAGGGTTCCGGTGACGAAAGCGTGGACATCCCGCCCCGGCTGGGTATCGGCCAGGAAGTAGGCGGCGCAAAAGCTGTGGCGCAGCCCGGCATCGGCGTCCAGTTGGGCCTGGGGGGGACGGCCGTCGGCAGGAATGCCCTGCATCAACAAAGCCAGGAAGCGGTCAGTGGGGGATTGGGCGGGCATGGGATTTGCGATTTTGGATTTTAGATTTTGGATTACTCCTGCTCCGTTTCGGTTACAGTTAGAGCCTCGGCCAGGTCATACTGCGGGAACAAATCCTGCATCCGGCGCTGGATTTCGGCGAGGGCGTCGGTGTTGGCGAATACGGTGTTCACATGCTGATAAATCTTGAGGACAGTCGGCTCATCCAGCCCATCGAACTGGGGCACGGCGTAGAGCAAAAACGCCTCGCCCACATGTTGCAAAGAGATGGGTTCTCCTTGTTTCTGGCATTGGCTGATGTAGCTGATCATATCGAGGGCGATGGCCGGGCCAAGCTGGCGATGCTTCATGATGTCGCTGTCGGCAGCGAAGATGTGGGTTTTGAGGGCGGTGACGATGCCGTTTTCCGCCTCGGCGGGCAGATTGAACTCAGACAGCCAGCGATCAATCAATTCCATAAATATGTTGTTAGGCCGGGGGATGCCCACATCCACAAAGGCGAAGCGGCGCATGAAGGCGTAGGACATCTCGAACAGGGAAGCTTTGTCGAAGACGTTCATGGTACCGATGATGCGCCAGCCGGGGGAGATGACGTAATCCCGCGCTGTTTTGCCGGGGAAATCGGCGGGGACGATGCGGATGGGGGCGCTGCCATCCCGGTAGGGCAGGGTGATGGCCTGGCCGGAGAGGACGGTGAACAGTTCGCCGAACGCTTTGTCAATTTCAGCCCGGTTGATCTCGTCAATGATCACCCATTTCTGTTCGCGGATGGCGCGCAGGATGATGCCCTCGCGGAAGGTGAGACGGCCGTCGTCGGCAGGCATGTAGCCGCCCACCGTGTCAAACGTGGTCCAGTCGGCGGTGGCAGTGACGGCGATGACGCCGCGGCTGGCGTTGAGGTCGTGGGCCAGGGCGCAAATGTCCTGGGCGATACTGGTTTTGCCGGTTCCCGGCGGGCCGATGAGGATGATGTGATTGCCGGCGCTGAGGGCGCGCGCCATCTGGCTGAAGGCGGCGTCGGGCAGGGTGAGCGTCGTATCAAACGCTTTGACCGGCATCTTTAACTCGGCGGCCAGCGGCGGCAGCAGGTTGGCGTAGCTGGCCGGTTCGTCGCCGGGGGCGAAGGTGACGTTTTTGTCTTCGTCATCGGCGATTTGGGCCAGGAAGCAGGCCGCGTCATCCAGGCTGGCGAAGCCCAGGTCGTCGTCCTGCAACAACTGGCGGGCGAAGGCGATGAAGCCGGGATAGTCGAGGTTGTTGGCGCGTTCGGGCAGCTCCAGATTTTTGAGGGCAGCCACGGCCGTTTCCGGGTGATATGGCAGATGTTCGTCCGGCTCGAAGGCGTACAAAATGAGCGAACTCATCTGATCGTCCAGGCGGTTGAGGGTCAGGCGGCCCCAGGAGTCCCGGCGTTGGAAGATGGGGGCGTCGTTGTGGCGCAAATCGTAGATGGCCTGCCACAGCGCCGGGTCATCGTCGGGGAAAGGTTGCAGCAGATGGCTGGGCAAATCGTAGCAGAGATTGCCAGTGATGGTGAGATTGTCCGTCCGCCGGTCGCGCATGGCGCGGCTGGCGGCCTGATTGTTTGCCAGCCAATCTTGGAGCGGGGTGTCGTTGACGGTTCCGGCGTGCCAGACGGCCGTTTGCAGGTCGGCAAAGGCCTGGGCGCGGTCCGCGCCATCATTTCCCAGGAATTTTTTGACGTGATCGGCCGTCAGATGGCGGCGCATTTGTCTGCGGGCGCGGGCGCGCAGGTAGAGGCGCAGGCGGCGGCCGGGCTGCTGCCGGTAAGCGGCGGCGGCGTGGACGAGGGCGCGGCGGCGGGCCGGGTCGGTGATGAACAGATTGTCTAACACTGGCAGGCGCAGGTCGGCGGCGTGCTGGGGGGTGAATTGGCCGGTCTGACGCACCTCGGCCAGCACCCGGCGGGCGCGGTCACGGAATTCCCGTTTGTGTACCGGGGAGAGCGTGGGCAGGCTGAGGATTTGCTGCACGATTTCGCGGAAGACGCTTTCCTGGTCGCTGGCGTCCAACGGAGTGTGGGCGACGGCGAGGCCGTTCATGGCTGCGGTGAGCCGATTGCTGTCGGGGGTGGCGGTGGTGGGAGTGACGGCCGTGTTGGCCAGTGAATCAAGCGCTTGCTCTGGTTTGGCTTCGATGGCTTCTGCGGTGCGCATCAGCGCCCGATCCTGGGTGGGATTGCCGGTGCGGGCCTGGGCCAGCAGTTGGGCCGCTTCCTGGGGTTTATTTTGACGGCTGAGAAGGGCGGCCAGGCCGGTGAGGGGGCCGACGGCGGTGGGGTGCTGCTGCCGCATCGTTTCCAGCCATTGGCCGAGGTCATCCAATTCGCTGTCGGCGGCGGCGCGCACCAGGCCTAGAAATGCGTCGGCGGCGTTGGGGGTCAAGGGCGCTTTGAGTTTCCATTGGGCGAAGGCGAGGTCGGTCTGGCCGGTGGCCGCGTATGCCTGGGCCAGGATGGCGTGGGCGTCGGCGCGGACGGCCTGGTCGTTGATGATTTGCCACAGAGCGGTTTTGGCTTGCAGGATGGCGATGGCTTGCTGCGGCTGCTGCCGGCGCAACAGGGCGCGGGCGGCGGCGATGATGTCGCTGGCGGTTTCCTGAAAAAGATGAGCCAGTTCGGAACGTTTGGCCTTGATTTTCTCAACCAATTCGGCCAGACGGCCGTGTCTCGCCATCATCTCTACTAGCCCAAATGCTTTTTCGTTGAGGGTGCGGCCGGGGATGTTTTCGTATTGGATGTTTTCTAATTCAAAACAAAGTTGTTTGATTTCTGTGGTGTTGAAGTTTTCGCGCAGGATGTTGAACAGTTTTTGTTTGCGTTCGTGGATGATGGGGTCGTCGCTGGCGGGGGGGAAGGGGACGGCCATTTCTCGTTGGGGCAGGTATTGGATGACGCGCCGTTCGATGACTTCAATTTCTCGCTTTTGCGCGGGTTCGGCTTTGGTTTTAGCTTCTTCCAGCAGGACGGCCGCTTTTTCCGGCTGGCCGTGTTTTTCGGCGATGGCGGCCTGCCCGGCCAGAGGCCCGGCCGCTTTGTCGGCGGCGCTGCTCGTTTCAGCCATGAATTTTTCAACCTCATCCCGCTTTTCGCTGGGCGTATGACGGCCGATTTTGTCGAAGGTGGTCACGTCGTTGGGGTTCAGCCGGGCGGCTTGCTGCCAATGGGACAGGGCGGATTCCGTTTGACCGATTCCCTGGTACGCCTCGCCCAGCAGACGGTGCCCTTTGGCTTGATTGTCGTTGTTACTCTTTTGCCATTCAGGGGCTTCTTTTTCCAGGAAGTTGATGGTTTGTTGGAATCGCTGCCGGTTGACGAGGGCGTTGGCCTCTTTGAGGATGTCTTCTTCGTCTGGCTCCTCTTCTCCAAGCTGATGCAGCGCCTCTTTTTTGACCTGCCAGTCGGCGTCCTGACTGAGTTTTTGCTGCAAGTCGGCGAATTCGGGTTGGGTTCCCAGGTGGCGGATGATGTTGAGCAATCCTTCACGCCGGTTTTCGGAGTCGGGCAGGGCGGAGACGGCCGTGATGGCGTCGTCAAAAATCTCATAGGAAGTTATCTGGTCAAATTTTGCCAAATAATCGGCCGCCTCCGGGTTCCAGCCGACGAGGATGCCGCGAATGGCGCGCCAGCGCGCCTCGCCGCCCGGCCCCAGGTTAAGGCCCTGGGTGCGTTTCATGATGCCCTGGGGCGAATGGGAGATGGGGCGCCAGTTGCGTAAGTCGGGATGGGTTTTGAGCAGGTGGCGGGAGACGGGGTTGTCTAGCGCCTGTTTTTGGCCGAGGCGGATGGCGTGTTTCCAGCTTTTTTTCCAACCGACGGGGGCGATTGCCATATCCTGCTCGTAGGCGTCGTCGAGGGCGTGGAAGAGATAGGCGAAATCCTGGTAACGGCCGTCGCGGTACATGAGAACCAGGTCGCCCTTTTTGGTGTTTTTGTTGGCGGCCCAGGTGAGATCAGGGGCTTGCGTCAGGGCGTCCATTTGCTGCTGGCTATCGCTGCTGCCGATGTAGAACCAGACGGAGGGGTCATCGGGTTCGATGACAGCTTCTGGAACGACAATCCTGGCAAAAACGGTGTCGCCAAAAAAGTTTCCTTGAGGTTCTCGGAATCGCCAGTCTGAAAAATAGGCGCCCGGTTGTTGAGGCGCAATCATTTGTATGGCAATTTCAGTTGTTTTACCAGGTTCAATTGCAGGCGCCGGATAAGCATCTTGGTCTGCCATTTGCGCGCCATCGGTAAAAACTAATGATGATCCTTCTGGCCAGGGACGACGGCCGTTGTTGCGTACTAACCATGTTTTGACAAATGATGTTCCTGGAGAAATCTTACTGTCATCTGGAATCGTAACATCGGTCACAAATTGGGCGCGGTATTCAAAGGTTTCAGGAAATTCGTCCGACTCGTCGCTGCCGGCAACATTTTCAAAATCCGGATCTTCATTGTACAAAGGCATTGCTGCGACCATTTCAACGTTAGGAATAGCGGTGATCGCCATCTTCAAGGGGTCGCCGAAGTAGTTCCCCTGGTCGTCTTGCAGCCGCCACTCGGCCGTGTAATTACCGGGTTGGCTGGGAGCGGAGAGGTTTATGCGGATGTTAGCTAATTGGCCTGGGGGCACAACGTCATCCTGTTTCTCAAGAATGGGGAAACTGAGCGTTTTGCCCAATGGCGTGTTGTCTTGTTGGACGAGTTGGAATTTTTCGTTCCATGGCAAACGTCCGGTGTTTTTGACGCGCCACGCTTTGTTGATGGGGTCGCCGATTGGAATTTCCATTCCATCGGCGATGGTGACGTGGTTGAGGAAGCGGGCGTTGTGGTCGGGGGCGTCGGGCCGGCCGGGGACGACGATGTTGACGGTGAGTTGATCGTCGCCGTTGAAGGGATTGCCGCTGGGGTCTAACAAACCATAGATCGCTTGGTAGGTTCCGGGTTTGCGGGGGGCCTGCAGCTCTAACTGAATTTCGCCTTCTTCGCCGGGTGAAATGCTGGGCAGGGGGGCAGAGATGGCGAGGGTGAGGGATGCGCCGCCGGTGAAAAGTATTTGGCAGTCGTTGTTCCAGGGGAGACGGCCGTCGTTGTACACCCGCCACTTTTTAATGAAGGAACTGCCGGGTTCGATTTTAGCGCCGTCGGGGATGGTGGCGTCGCCGAGGAATTGGGCGGAGTAGTCGGGGATGTCGTCGGGGGCTTCGGTGATGGGAACGGCCGTTTGCGCATAATCATTTATGTAATCTGTGTCTTCGGGGATGGGAACGGCCGTGTCTTCACTCGTCTCAAACCGAACATTCAACGAAAAATCTGTTAACGGTTTGATCAGCCATTCCACCTCTTCCGAAATCTGCGATACTTGCCGCATACCCAACGTCCACATGGCAGCGCCCTTGATTTCTGGATATTGGGCATAAAGCTGACCCGCTTGATGAATATGTTCCAGCGCCAGTTCGGGATTGGGCATTTCATCCCGCCGCCAACCCCATTCTGAGATGAAAATCGTGGGCGGCGACATTTCCTTGTCCCGGCTGGCGGCGATCAATTCTCGGAAATAGCCGATGCCGCTTTCAGCCGATTCAAACAGCGTTTGGGGATTGTGGCTGTATTCGTGAAGGGAGATGGCGAGTTGATCCGGCCGTTCCTGACACAGATGTAAAAACTCAACTAGGCCGCCTTGGTACCACGCTTCTCGACCTGGCTGGCGATTCCCCCAACCAAAAAGAGCCAATTGGAAATCTTGTTCCAAAGCGATCTGGCTGATCTCCATAGCAAAAAAGCCCAGCCAATCAGCATAGCTCTCATTCGGTTCATGCAAAACTTCCAGCCAAACCCGCGCCGGATCAAAATCAGAAGGTAAATTGGAAAGAATGGCCCGCCAATGCCGGTTGGCGGCCTCTTTTGGGTCCAGTTCGTAGTTGGGTTCATCAAAATTGAATGTGGGCAGTTTGCTGTCCGTATTCCTTTGATTAGCGCTAAGCCGGTAAAGAAATGTGTGCGGCACACCACTTTCCATGACCCATTCTAAGGCCTCCTGGATGGGGCGGTAGTTGTCTGCCGATTTGAGAAAGACCGGAATTCCAGCATCGTTTAGCTGCCACATCCAATCGTATAGTAGACGAGTATTGAAATCAGGATCGGAATCTATGTGAAAGCCGATTTTGTTGAAGGGATTGATTAACCGGGACTGTTCCATTGGTATTTCTCCTCTGGCTGTGACAAGGTGAAAAGGTGAAGGGGGTGACAAGGTGAATTTCATCTTTCTACCTTCTGCCTTCATCCTTTGCTGCTTGAATCATAACAAAGGGGTTCGTGGTTTGTCCAGATTGAGACTCAGGCGTTGGGGTAAGTTGGTTTGTAAGATACTCTGATCATAATCAAAATGAAGATAGAGACCCTGAAGATAGGCTCTAACAGGATGAATCCCGCGATTAAGTTGTTTGTAAATTAGATGTGGTGACGGCTCCCGGCCCGGCCTGTGGAGTGGAGTTGAATCTGTGTGTGAGTGAAGTGGTATTTTTGTGACGGCCGTGCGCGACAACTTACAGCTTTATCTGAACCGTCAGGCCTCCAGCCTGGGGCGGTATGTACTGGAACAGTTTTTATACTTATTGGCAGGCTGGATTCCCACGCTGGTTGGTATTGGTATCCGAGGTGTGTTGTACCGGTTGATTTTGCAGATGGACGGGCTGGCGGCGATTGAAAATAATGTCCGCCTTCGTTTTGCCAATCACATTCGGCTGGGGAAGGGAGTGTATCTCGATCAAGGGACGTATCTCCATGCCTGCCCCAACGGGGTTGAACTGGGCCAGAACACGATTGTGATGCACGGGGCCGTGCTTCATGTGTATAACTTCCGCGATATGCCCCACTCCGGCATCAAGATTGGCCGGGACAGCCTGGTGGGTGAATACAGTGTCATTCGCGGCCAGGGTGGGGTGACGATTGGCGACCGGGTGTACACCTCCCCGTTTACGCAAATCATCGCCGTTAATCATGTGTTTGATGACCGGGAACGGCCGTTCACCGAGCAAGGCATCACCGCCGAAGGCATCATCATCGAAGATGATGTGTGGCTGGGAGCGGGGGCCGTCATCACCGATGGCGTGCGTGTGGGCAAAGGAGCCGTCGTCGCCGCCGGCGCTGTCGTCACCAAGGATGTGCCGCCGCACACCGTCGTCGGCGGCATCCCGGCCCGTGAAATTAGAAAAATCGAAGCCGGCACGCCTGTGCCGGAAAGAGTGATTTATTAGCTAGAGCGGGAGCTAGAGCGAGAGGAAGCGTATGGATTCCTCTAGCTCTGGCTCAATCCTCTAGCTCCAAGAGGTTGAGAATGACCACATTAACCGTCGTAATCCCGGCGTACAATGAAGAAGATGGTATCGCCGATATCGCCCATCGCGTTTTGTCCGCCCGTGATGGGCTGGTCGAAGTAGGGGTGGATAACCTGGAACTCATTGTCGTGGACGATGGTTCTAAAGACCGCACCGCCGAAATCGCGCAAAGCATTGAGGGCGTGACCCTGATTCAGCACGCGCAAAACAAGGGGTATGGCGGCGCGTTGAAAACCGGTTTCGGCCAGGCGCAGGGTGAACTCATTGGCTTTTTGGATGCGGATGGCACCTACCCGCCGGAACATTTTCCCCGGTTGTGCCAGGAAGCGTTGAATGGCTCAGATATTGTGGTTGGGTCGCGCCGCTCTGGTGCGGACAGCCATATGCCGCCGATGCGTAAGCTGGGCAACTTCATCTGGTCGAACTTGTTGACGATTTTGGGTAACAAACGGGTGCAAGATCCGGCCAGCGGCATGCGCGTTTTCAAGCGAGAGGCGCTGGAGCGGATTTACCCGCTGCCCGATGGCCTGAATCTGACGCCGGTGATGAGCACCCGCGCCGTGCATGAACGGCTGCTGGTGTCGGAAATTCCCATCCCGTATGCGGAACGGCTGGGCCGCTCGAAGTTGAGTGTGGTGCATGATGGCACGCTGTTTTTACAATCGATCATCTGGACGGCGCTGACCTATAATCCGGTACGGCCGTTGGGCCTGATTGGGGCCGCGATGATAAGTTTAGCCGGTCTGATTGGCCTGGGATTGATCATCACCCGCTTGAGTGGGGTGACGACTTTGGGCGGATGGGGGGTATTTGCTGTCTTCACCGCCATGGTTTCGGCCGTGGCCGGGATCAGCACGTTTGCTCTGGGCGTGACCTTTAATTACATGGTTTCTATTTTCCACAAACAGCCTATCCGGCAGGGCTTGTTTGGCAAGCCGGTGTTCAAGACGCCGCTCAACCATCATTTCGGTTGGGTGGGCGCGTTGGGGCTGGCAGTTGGCTTTCTGCTGGCGATAGGCAGTCTGGCGCTGGGCGTGAACGGCTGGCCGGTGGAACGGTTGTGGCTGTACATGCTGGGCAGCGCGATGCTGACGCTGGTTGGCATTCAACTGGTGATTTACTGGATTTTGCTGCGCGTATTGGAAGAATTAGGCCAGCGGGAAATGTTGACGAAACAAGACTTAGGACTGTTGTAATTTTGCGCGTGAGAGACCTGCGAGGTTTCCCAAACCTCGCAGGTCTTGGTTGGTAGAGGTGATGATGACGACTATCAAGAAAGATGACGTTCAAGTGACGAAAAACGGCCGTGCTCGGTCAAAAGGCCCTTTGCGCGAAAACTTGGGAACCCGGCGCGTGCCTAAATTACGTATGTCCAATTTCCCCAATGCGGATGAAATCGTGCGTCAGGGATTATTGGAAGAAAAGCGGCCGGAGACGGCCGTAGACATCGTGCTGGTCAATCCGCCGACGCCGGATGGCGAGTTGTGGATTCGCACCCAGCACCGGGTGGGGCGGCGGACGCGGGAAAACATGGTCTGGCCGCAAGTGTCGCTGGCGCAGATGGCGGCCTTGCTCCATCCCCAGCACAAGGTGGCGGTGGTGGACGCCAACGCCGAGCGCATGAGCTGGCCCGAATTCACCAAAAAGCTGGACGAGCTTCAGCCGAGATATTATTTGACGCAAGTGACGGCGCCGACGCTGGAAAATGATATGTACGGCTGTTTCTTGGCTAAGGCGCGGGGGGCGTTGACCATCGGTTTTGGCACGCATGTCACCCCCATTCCCCGCGAAACGATGCGGCCGTATCCGGCGCTGGACTTCATTCTGCTGGGCGAGCCGGATTTGACGATTCGGGATTTGCTGGATCATCTGGAAGGCAAAATTGACAAACGGCCGCACAACATCCGCAAGTTGTTTGCCGACCATGACCCGATGTATGCCCCGGCGGTGAAAGAAGATGGCAGCCTTGATTTGGGCGGCATCAAGGGGTTGGTGTGGCGTGATGGGGATGAGATTAATGTGAATTTGACACGGCCGTTCATCCCCAACCTGGATGACATGCCCCTGCCTCTGCACGAACTTCTGCCCTTAAAAGAGTACCAGATGCCCTACATCAAAGGGGCGTTTACCTTCATCGTCACCAGCCGAGGCTGCCCCGCTGGCTGCACCTACTGCATCAAACATGTCAGCTACCAATTCGCCGTCCGCGTCCGCTCGCCAGAAAGCATCATGAAAGAGTTGTGGACGTTAAAAAAGTTGGGAATGGACAACATTCACATGTACGCCGACCTGTTCACAGTCAATCGGGATCAGGTGATGGGGTTATGCCGCTTGATGATTGAAGAAAACATCAACATCAAATGGACGTGCAACAGCCGGGTGGATTATGTGGATGAGGAAATGCTGGCGCTGATGGGTAAAGCGGGCTGCCGTCTCATCTCCTGGGGCATTGAGAGCGGCAATGAGCAGATTTTGCGCCATGCGCGCAAGGGCGCCAATCCGGCCAAAGCGGAACGGGCGCTGCGTTGGGCCAAAAACGCCGGCATCATGAATTGGGGCTACTTCATCATCGGTTTGCCGGGCGAAACGGAGGACACCATTCAAGATACCATCCAATTTGCCAAGAAACTGCCGCTGGATATTGCTTTGTTCCATGTGGCCGCGCCTTATCCGGGCACGCCCTTCTTCTTTGAAGTGGTGCAAAATGGCTGGTTCCGCGCCGGGACGCGCTGGGAGCATGTGGACATGGACAAGGGCACGGTGCTGGATTATGAAAATCTGTCGGCCGAGCGGCTGCTCTATTGGCAAAAGCGGGCGTTCCGCGAATGGGCCTTCCGCCCCGGCCCGGCATTGACCTATTTGAAGATGCTGACGTATGATTGGCGCACCTTCAAAACGGCGCTGAATGTCGGCTTGCAGCATTTGCGCTGGCAGTCTGGCGAGTAGGCAGTATTCAGTAGGCAGTATTCAGTTGGCAGTCTTCTGAATACTGATCATTGAATACTGAATACGAAACTTATTCCCATGCACAAACTGGCTGAGAATCGCTGGTTTCCCCTGGCGGGTTTAATGTTAACGATGGCCGCAGGCGCGCTCTGGCAAACGATGGGCGGTCGCATGGGTTGGCGGCCTTTGGCGTTGGCTTTGTCGCCGGTCATCGCGCGGGTGGGCGCCAATAAACGGCCGTTCCCACGCACCCCGTTTGATGGCTGGATTGTGGTTTTGTTGGCGACGGCCGTCCTGGGCGTGTTCACCGCCTACAGTGGCGCCCTGGCTTTGCAAAAGCTGCAAATCATTTTGGCCGCGATCCTCATTTTTTATGCCCAGGCAGCGGTTTCGCGCAAAGATATTTGGCGGGTGACGGCCTTGTGGGGCGCGGTTGGAGCCGGCGTGGCCGCGTATGCGCTGGCGACGCAAAATTGGACGGCTTTTCCGGCCGAATTTGGGCTGTTGAACCGATTTGGATTGTGGTGGATGGGGGTACGGCCGTATTTCCGCGTCCGGTTTTTGCATCCCAATGCCGCTGGCGGCCTGATCGCCATGATCTTTCCTCTCCAGATCGTCTTTTGGCGTCGGGCGTGGCGTCGGCGGAACCAGGAACGGTTGTTGGTGACTGGCGGTCTAATCGGATTCACCTTGTTTGGCTTGCTCATGACCAGTTCCCGCGGCGCCTGGGTGGCGCTGGCGGCGGGGTTAGGATGTTGGGCAGCCTGGCAGACGAGCCGCCGCCTGGAACAACGCTTACATCAGCCGCGGCGGCGCATCTTCGCCGTTTTATTACTTATCCTCACCATTGTCGGCGTCTCCGGGTTGATGGGATTGAGCGCGTTCGCCGGGATGAACGAGACCGCCTCCCGGCTGGCCTTGATGGGACAGGCGGTTGATCTGGCACAGGATTTTGCCATCACCGGCAGCGGGCTGGCCACGTTCCCGGCCTTGTATGCCCAATACATGGAAGTAGCGCCGGTGTTTGTGGTGCAGTACAGTAATTTTTATCTGGATTTGCTGCTGGAATTGGGGTGGCCGGGCCTGGTGGCGATGGCGGCGATTTTGACCGGCAGTTTTCTATTGCTGATGTTGCCGCCGCCTTCGCGTCATTCGGGGAACAGACGGCGGGGACAGACGGCCGTTGATATGCGCTGGGCCGTTTTTGTGGGATTGGTGGTGCTGGTTTTGCAAGGATTGTTTGATGATCACTTGTTTGGCGGGACGGGAACGCCGTTTTTGTTGGTCTGGCCAGGATTGGCTGTGTTCGTTTCGGGTAAACGGCGGCGTAAGGCACGGCCGTTTCGCCACTTTTGGCTGGGTCATTGGCAGCGTATGCAGTTAGCGTGGGGCCAGCAGCTCCGTTCAGCTCGAATTGCTCTTGTCATAGTGGCAGTTGTAGGGGTAGCATTGGGTGCGGCGTTGAGCGGGCGGTCGCTATTCAGCCAATGGCAGGCCGACCTGGGCGCGTTGGCGATGGCCCAGGTGGAGCTGCCCGGCTGGCCCACAGGTGAATGGGATGACGGCCGTCAGGCAGATGAATTAACCCCGGCTATGGAGCGGTTTGAACAGTCGCTGCGCTGGTCGCCCACCAACCGGACGGCGCTACACCGGCTGGGCCTGATCGCCATGCTGAACCGGGAGTATGAAACAGCCGTTGCTTATCTGGAAGCCGCTCGACAGCAGGATGAAACGCATCGGGGCATCACCAAATCGCTGGCATACAGTTATATATGGGCGGGTACGCCGGAGAAGGCGATGGCGCTGCTGCCCGCCATCCCCGAAGCCGGGCGAGAGTTGAGGATTTACACGGATTGGTGGCAGGCGTACGGCCGTTCCGATTTGGCCGATCAAGCTGAAAAAGCTTTGTCTCTTATTCACAATCAATCACAAGACGAGTAAACTCAAAGGGCTTGCTCGTTTTTAACTTTCCTGTTTCGGATGGCATGTTTCGGGAATTGCAATTCCCGAAACACCAAAGTTATTTGCGATTGAACCCAAAGAAAGGCTCAGAGGGAATTTATGAGCAGGTACAGCAGTTGGTTATGGCGAGGTAGTTGGTTGGCTGTAGTGGCATTGTTGACGGCCGTCACCCTCTCTGTATTTGCCCAACCGGGAGAAGATCAAGGCTGGTCAACTCCGGTGAACATTTCCCAATCGGGCGGCGCCGAGTTGCCGCTGTTAGCGGTGGATGCTGACGGCCGTATCCACGCCTTGTGGCAAGACGCCCTGGCCGGATTTCGCTATGCCGCCAGCGGCGACGGCCGTACCTGGGACCCCGCGCAGACGGTAGCGCTCCCCTTCTCCGATCCCCCGTTCAGCGCCCCCGCCGACAGCGACTTTGCCGGTCTGTTTGCCCCAGAATTGGTCGCGGATGAAAATGGGGGCTTGCATGGATTCTGGATAGACGCCAATGGCGCATTGGCCTATAGTCGGGCATTGCTGAGTGATGTGACCAATCTGGACGGTTGGTCAGCGCCGCAGGTGTTGGCCGAATCGGCAGCGGCGGTGAAAGTGGCGGCGGCAGACGGTCGTCTGCACCTGATTTATATTCGCCGATTCGACACCGCCGCCCTTCCCGCCGGTGTTTACTCTCGCAATTCTACCGATGGCGGCGCCAGTTGGAGCGAGGCCGCCTTGCTCTACGCTTCCCCCTACTTCCGCACCATGACGCCGGATCAAGCCTCCCTGGCTTTGGCGGTTTCCGGCAACACGGTGATCGCCGCCTGGGACAACCGATCACTCGATACTGTTTTTGTGGCCCGCTCTGGCAGTGGCGGCCAGCTATGGAATGAACCGGTGATCGTGGATCAGCGGCAGGCTGCCGACCTGCCCGGCGCCCCCGGCCCATCTCAAATCGAGGCGTTGGCGGCTGGGGATATGGTGCATCTCATCTGGCAGGCGCAGCATGAGGAAGCGTGTACTCAGTGGCATCAATTTTCGTCAGACAACGGCCGTACCTGGAGCGCTCCCCAGCCCGCTTTTACCGATGCCCGCGATTGTCCGGCCAGCGCCCAACTGCTCCTGAGCCGCAGCGGCCTCCCTTTTCTGCTCACAGCTATTCGGTCGGAGGTGTATCTCCAGGCATGGGATGGCGAGCAGTGGAGCGATCCCGCCTTGCAAACGCCGCTCAACCGGTTCACTGACCCGATCACCTTCCGTCCGGTAAGTTTTGACTGCCGCCAGCCCGTCATCACCGCTGATGATCGGCTGCTGGTGGTCGGCTGTGGCGCGGGTAATGACAGTGATATTTGGGCGGTGTCACGGCCGTTGGGCGAACTGGCCGATTGGTCTGACCGGTTCCAACCCACGCCAGCCTGGAGCGCCCCGGCGGCGGTAGCTGTCAGTTCGTTTGATTTGCTCTCTCCTCGCATTGTGGCCGGGCCAGACGGCCGTTCTCACGCCATCTGGAGCCAATCGGAAGACAGCTTTGATGTGGGTCAGATTGTGCCTGATCGCCGTCAAACCGGCGTGGAAATTTACTACACCCGGCTGGAAGCGGAACGATGGGCAGCGCCTCGGCCCGTTCTGACTTCTCCCTCTGGGGAGGCCGACGATCCGGCCATCACAGCCGGGTTGGGCGGCACGCTGGTGGTGGTGTGGAGCGGCGGTGAAGCCGGCGGCATTTACGCCAGCCGGGTTGTTGCCGACCAAGCTTCATCCGTGGGGGAATGGGAAACGCCTGTTTTGCTGAAGGATTCTTCCGGCGGCATAGGGCCTGATGTCGTCACCGGGCCAGACGGGACGATTTATGTGGCATATGCCCGGCCGTTTAACGAAGGGCGCGGCATTTACTTAAACTGGTCTTTGGATGGCAGCGTTAGTTGGCAGAATCAGCCAATGCTGGTTTTTGATGGGGAGGCGGCGCAGTGGACGGCCGTGGGTCGGCCACAACTGGCGCTGACCGGCGGCAATAATCTTCATCTCACCTGGACGCAGAACGGCTTACCGCCTGACGAAACCGGTCAATCACTGGTTTATGCGCATTCGGCGGATGGCGGCGAAACCTGGACGGAGCCGGTGGCAATCGCTGTGGGCCGGATTCTGCGGCATGATTTGGCGGGGCTGGGGGATCGTTCGCTGCAACTGGTGTGGCAAGCTCAGGAAGATGATAAGACAATTTTGTGGCAGCAGCATTCGTTGGACAATGGCGTGAGTTGGAGCGATCCGGCTCGTTTATCTGATCCGGGATTGGCGGCCGGGCCGGTGGCGCTGATTGGTGATGTGGCCCAGGAGCCGCACCTGGTACAATTGGCGGCGGACAGCAACGGCCGTTTGCTGTTGCAAGAGTGGTCGTGGGATGGCGGCCGTTGGTTGGAAGAAGCGCAAACTGATTTGGGCCGGGGTTGGCAAAGCGCCAATGCGATCACGGCCGTGACTGACGCGGACGGCCGTTTCGGGGTAGTTTATGCGGCATTGTTAGCCGACCGAACGACTGACATTTTATCTGATTCGTTGTTTTACACGGAACGCGCCTTGCCGGAAACGGCCGTGACGCCGACGCCATTGCCCACCTTGACGCCCACCCCCTTACCGTTGGCGGCCGCCACACCGACAATAATGCCATCACCGACGCCAGCGGTTGCGCTGCCGGAAGTAACAGTTGAATCGGGTATCCAAGTTGGCCTTAACAGCCAGGCTGGACGGATCCTGTTTGGCGTGATTCCGGCGGCGCTGGTATTGGCCGTTTTGGTGGCAATAGGGGCGCGGTTGACCCGCCGGGAGTAAGAGACATCTTAAGGCTGCCGAAGTAGGATAGCCTCTGGAAATGATTTTCAACCCTCAGTAGGAGACGGCAGTCTGGGCGGGGACAAAGAACTAGAACAATGGTTACACACGTCAAGAACTTATATCAGTACCGTGACATGCTGCTCATGTGGATCTTTCGTGAGATCCGCGTGCGCTATAAACAATCATTTCTGGGTGCGGCCTGGGCGATTTTGCAGCCGTTGGTGTTGATGGCGATGTTTACCACCGTCTTTTCCCTGATGGCAAAATTCCCCACGGACGGCATCCCTTACCCGCTGTTTTCATACACGGCGCTGCTGCCCTGGACGCTGTTTGCCACTTCTGTTTCCTTTGGCGTCTCTTCCCTCATCAACAATCTCAATCTGGTCACCAAAACTTACTTTCCTCGCGAGGTGTTGCCGATGGGGGTGGTGGGGGCGGCCATTTTCGATTATTTTATTGCTTCCAGTATTTTTTTTGTGATGCTCCTTATCTATGACGTACCCATCACGATTTATTTTCTATGGGTGCCGCTGCTTCTGGTTGTTCAGATTTTCCTGATGCTGGGCGTGATTTTATTGGGCGCAGCGCTGACTGTTTTTTACCGGGATGTCCGGTTTGTGGTGCCGTTGGGCGTGCAGTTGTGGTTATATGCCACGCCCATTATCTACCCGGTTTCTTTGGTGCCGGACCGATTCCGCGCGTTGTATATGTTGAACCCGATGGCGGGTATTGTGGAATCGTACCGGCAGGTATTGCTGCGCGGCCAACCGCCTGTTTTCTTTGATCTGGCATTGACGACAACGGTTTCTATTGGCTTGTTTATCGTCGGTTATACGATTTTTAAGCGGCTTGAAGTACATTTTAATGACATCATTTAGAATTGTTAATTGTCAATTGTTAATTGTTAATTATTATCGGAGGTATCCATGACGCCAGCGGTACGCTTCGAGCATGTTTCTAAAAAATACCGCCTGGGGACGGGTCATTCGAGTTTACGGGATTTGCTGACACGGCCGTTTGCCAAAGTGCGCGGTCAGGCAGAAGAAGATCAAATCCTGTGGGCCTTGAAGGATGTGAGTTTTGAAATTCCCCACGGGTCGGCATTGGGGTTGATTGGGCCGAATGGTTCCGGCAAAACGACAACCTTGAAAGTGCTGTCCAAGATCACCCAGCAGACCAGTGGCAATATCTGGGTGAACGGCCGTATCTCCGCTCTCATCGAACTGGGCGCCGGCTTCCACCAGGATTTAACCGGGCGGGAAAATATCTATTTGAACGCCACCATTTTGGGCATGCCCCGCCGTGACATTGACAAAGCCTTCGATAAAATTGTGGCCTTCTCCGGCCTGGAACGATTCATTGACACGCCGGTAAAACGATATTCTTCCGGCATGTACGTGCGGCTCGGTTTCTCCGTCGCCGCCCATGTAGAGCCGGATGTGTTGCTGGTGGATGAAGTGTTGGCGGTGGGGGACGCCCAATTCCGCCAGAAATGCGCCCGTCGCATTGAGGAGCTGCAAGCCATGGGCACAACCATTGTGTTTGTGGCGCATAACCTGTATTTGGTGAAGAGCGTTTGCGAGAAAGCGGTCTTTTTGTTGAACGGAAAGATGCAGGCGCAGGGGGATGTGGCTGATGTCATTGGCAAATATGAAGAATGGCTGCATAGTCGTCCGGCAGATGATCGCGCTCGGTTGGATGAACGTATTAGCCAGGGCCAATCTAGCGAGATTAAAATCAACCAGATTGAAGTCGTTAATCTGAATGCAGGAACCGCCGAGGTGTTCGAGTACAACGATCCCGTTGAAATTCGAGTGCATTATGAAGCAAAACGACCGGTGCGCGACCCCAATCTTGTGCTGCGAATTCGACGGGCAGATGGCACCACCGCGTGTATGATTCGCACCGCTGATTATGGCTACAAGCTGAAGGATGTGGCAGGGACGGGCGTGATTTCCGTCGTGGTTGATCCGCTGCAATTAGCCGGCGGCGCGTATATGGTGATGGTTTCTTTGCTGGGGCCGGTGGATGGTGTGCAGTTGGCCTGGTCGGATTCGAAATGGTTCCAGGTCAGTGGCATTAGCTTTGGCTTTGAAGAGACCAGCGGCGTGTTTGTGCCTCAAGTAGCCCAGGCGCGGGTAGAAAATGGCGTATGGCCGTTGCCCGATGCCCTCACCCCCTCCTGAATTCCCTAAACCCATGACCAGACTCAGAACACTTCTTGTCGGCCTCGACGCTGCTGGCTGGGAATTTATCAATCCCTTGCTGGAACGAGGAGAGTTGCCCGCTTTGCAAAATTTGATGGCAAACGGCCGTTGGGGAACTCTCGCCTCCACCATGCCGGCGCTGACCCCGGCGGCCTGGTCTTCCATCATCACCGGCAAAAACCCGGGCAAACACGGCATTTTCGACATGACGCGCCGCCGTCCCGGCCGTTACGACTTTGCGCCGGTGAGCGCCGCTGCCCGCCAGGGAACCCCCTTCTGGCAGCGGTTAAATGAGGCCGGGATCCGGGTCGGATTGGTCAACATCCCTTTCACCTATCCGCCGGATGAGGTGGATGGTTTTGTGGTGTGTGGGTTTGGCGCGCCCGGCTCTGTCCCCAACCTGGCTTATCCCCCGGCGGCGATGACCTGGATCAACAAGCGATCCCCTGATTTTGAACCGGCGGTGTTGGCCGAATTGCTGCGGAGCGGCGACCACGAGCGGATTTTTGCCGTCGAGACGGCGCACCAGAGTCGTTTCGTCGAAATCGCTCTGGGGCTGGCGGAGCGGACGCCGGTGGATGTGCTGGCGATTAACTTGATGCTGTTGGATCACGCCAACCACAAAATGCCGGACATGGCGCGGATCGAGCGGGCGATTCGCCGCCTGGATGATGACCTGGCCCAGTTGATTGATGGCTTCGTCCCAGATGTGGTGTTGGCGATCTCAGATCACGGCTCCCGTCGGGTGAAGGGAGATTTTTTGCTGCACGCTTGGCTGCGGGATGAGGGGTGCCTGGTACAGGCGAAACGGCCGTCAACCGAACAGGCCGAGGCGTTGAATTGGATACTCCACCAATGGCTCGCCGAGGCGCGCGGGCTGACCGGCGTGATAGAAAAGCTCAGCCGCCGTTTCTGGCGGGGAGTGGTTCCCCGTCTGCCTGCCGACCTAGCCGATAAATTTTGGGCGCGGGTGGAAGCCGCTATCCCTTTTGCCCGGGATGAGGTGATGTTCGGCGATAAACTGGATGTGGCACAGACGCGGATTTATCCGGGCGCGGCTTACTCTGGATTGATTTATGTCAACCGGCAGGGGCGCGAACCGCGCGGCATTGTGCCGGAGACGGAAGAAGCGGCGCTTCTAGCCCAGATTCGGGACAAGCTGCTGAAGCTGACGGACCCTGACGATGGCGCTCCGTTGTTTTCGCAGGTGTATCTGGGGGCGGACATTCATGACGGCCGTCTGGCGGAGTGGGGGCCGGGGCTGGTGATAGATTTTTACGACTCGGCCTGGAACATCCAGACGTCGCTGCGGCGCGGGACGCAGGTGGAGCAGGCGCGCGGCCGTTATTTTGTGGCAAATACAAAGGATTTTGGTCATCATGGCCGGGACGGGATTTTTGCCTTTGCCGGGCCGATGTTCGGCCGGGGCACGCTGGCTGAACCGGGGACGTTGATGGATGTGCCGGCGACGCTGCTGCATCTGTATGACGTGCCCATCCCGGAAGATTGGGACGGCCGTTCGCTGACTGAGTTGATGACGCCTGGGTTTTTGGCCGACCATCCCCCGCAAACCCAGCCCGGCGACTCGGAAACGGCCGTACTCACCGAAGACGACTACTCCGCCGCCGAAACGGATCAGATTTTTGACCATTTGCGGGCGTTAGGGTACGTGGATTAAAAAACGTGAAACTATACAGACATCCGATTTCTTGCTGTTGAGTATGCTAACGTCATGATTGACAAGAAATCGGATGTCTTGCCAAAGGTCATCCAATCTGTATGTCTCCAAATTACCGCGTTGCTTATGTTATGCAAAATACCGGGGTGGACATGCGCATGGACGCCGGACAAACCATCTTGATCCGGGAGACGATTCGCGGGTTGGAAAGGGCCGGTCATGATGTCAGCCTGATTTCGTTGCAAGGCCGGGCGGTGATGGGGGTGGATGACCTGGGGGCATTGGACAAGACATGGGCGGCGGCGCAAGGGATCAGCGGCGCCCGGCCGTTTCGTTGGCTGGAAAGCGCTGTCCGACGAGGGCAAACCGTGGCCCGGTTGCCCTACTTCGCCCTTTTCGACTCCTTTCGATTTTATGAAGCGTGTGTGCGCACGCTGCCTCAATTTGATGTGTGTCATGAATATGCCGGACTGCTTAGCCTGGGGGCGGCGTTGGCTTGCCGCCGTCTGCGCATGCCGTATGTGCTGACTTCGGATGCGGATTTATTGTTGGAGTCGGCGGTTATGGGACGGCCGTTGCGCGGGTTGCGGAAAGCGGCGGCACAATGGGTGGCACGCACCAGCTACCGGCTGGCTGACCGTATTATTTGTGTGTCGGAACCGGCGCGAGATCATCTGGTGAAAAATTGGCAGGTGGATCTGGAGAAAATTGTGGTGATGCCTAATGGGGTAGATGTCGAAAAATTCCATCCGGATAAACATCAGAATGGGCGTCAAATGAAACCCCAACGCCCACTTAACCTGCCTGAAAGCGTCCCCATTGTCATGTTTGTGGGCAGTTTCCAGGCGTGGCACGGCTTGGATAGGTTGATGGCCGCTTTTGCTAAAATTATTGATGTGAGTCCCCAGGCGCGTCTGATATTGGTGGGGGATGGGCCGGAGCGGGCGGCGACGGCCGTCCTCGCCCGTGAATTGGGCATTGCCGACCAGGTGATTTTTACCGGCAGCGTGACGCATGACGAAGTTCCTCGTTTGCTAAATGCGGCCGATGTGGTGACGCTGCCTTATCCGCCGCTGCCGCAGGAACTGTGGTTTTCGCCGCTCAAACTGTATGAGTACATGGCGGCGGGATGCGCGATTGTGGCTTCGGCTTCGGGACAAATTGTGGATGTGGTGCAGGATGGGGAGACGGGTCTTTTAGTTCCGCCGGGCGAGGTGGATGCGTTGGCGACGGCCGTGTTATCTTTGCTGCAAGACCCGGCCCGGCGGTTGGCGTTGGGGGAAAAGGCGCGGGCGACGACGGTAGCCCATCACTCATGGGATGCCCAAATTAAGCGGCTGACGGCTGTATATGAACAGGTGATGATGACTTATGCAGCGTGAATCAGTTGGGGAGCTATTGGCAGTACGGCAGACAGAATCCAATAAGCGGGTTTGGCTGACGGCGCGCCGGTTGCTGCTGGCGATGACGGGGTTGCAGCTTTTGTGGCTGGCGGGCGTCTGGCTGACGGGGGCGACGGTGCGGTTGGATAAGCTGGCGGCGCTGGCGTTGTGTACGGTAGCGACGGGCACGGCCGTTTTGCGGCTGTCCGGCGCTACCTGGCTCCAATCGAATGAAATGAAGGGGGGGCGCTGGTTTTGGTGGGGAGGGACGGCCGTCATCCTGACCATTGGCCTATGGTATGCCGCTCAGCAGCGGGTGTGGTCCTTCGACGAAGAAGGGATGTTTGCCGCGGCGCAGGTGGTGGTTGCCGGGGGCGCTGGTGAATTATTTAATGATTACGTGGGTCGTTCCTGGTTGGGTAAGCAACATCCGCCGTTGGGGCCGCTGCTGTTTGGCGGCGCGCTGGCCTTTGGCGGGGATTCGCTGTTTGTGGCCCGGCTGCTGACGCTGGCTTTTGCGTTGGGGCTGGGCGGCTTGACTTTTGTACTGGGACGGGAACTGTTTGATGAGACCACAGGACGAGTGGCGGCGTTGCTGCTGTTCACATTCCCCCTGATTTTTCGGCTGGGAACGGCGGCGATGGTAGAAGTCCCGCTCACTTTTTTGGCGACGCTGGCGGTATGGTTGGTTATTCGGCGGGCGAAGCGGCCACAAAGATGGCATTGGCCCGCCGTCGCCCTGATTTTTGCGGCCGGGATGATGCTCAAATATACGATGCTGTTTGTGCTGCCTGTGTTATTGGCGTTGGTTGCCTTCACCAGCAGTTGGCGGCGGTTGGTTCGCTTTGCTTTGGCGCTGGCCGGGGCGGGTTTGGTTGGATTTGCGGCGGGTTGGGCGCTGTGGGCTAGATCGCTGGTGTTGCAAGCCCAGTGGCAGACGATAGCTGCTTATGCCGGCCTGGTGATGACGGATGTCTACGGCCGTCAGCTTTTGTTGGAGACGATGAGTAACCGGCTGCCCTCAGCGTTGGGGGTATATCATCTGCCGTTGTTGGCGGCGGGCGTATGGCTGGCGTGGCGGCGGCAAATGCGGGCAGACCGGTTTTTGTTGGCGTGGGTGGCCGTCATCTGGCTGCCGCTGATGCTGACTTTGCCGGATCACCGGTATTTTATGATGACGTTTCCGGCGCTGTCGGTGTTGGCAGCTAATGGGCTGCAAAAGATTCCGAATGCAGTACGGCCAGCGTTGCTGCTGGCGTGGCTGAATTTGGCCGGGGCGTTGTATTTGTTTGTGGATTGGTCGCGGGCGGCGTTGCTGTTTATTAAATGAGGATGGATATGAAGGGCAGGTTTTGGCGTTGGTGGCTGGCGGGAACGGCCGTGCTAATCATCTTGTTGTCGGCGGCGGGCAATTCCCAGGCACAGGTGTTGGACAATCGGTGGCGTGAACCCCGGCTGTTGTCCAGTCCAGGCGTGCAGTTCACGAGTGCAGTGGAGATGGTGACGGATCCATACGGCCGTCTGCACCTGTTTTGGCGGGAAGAAGACCCGTATGACGGCGTGCATACCATTCAATATGCCGTATTTGATGGCGAAGTTTGGTCGGACGCGGTGGACATTTTTGCCGCTCCTCCCGGATTATCCATTGACTCATTCACGGCCGCCATTGATGCTGAAGGCACAATCCATCTCATTTGGAATGAAGGTAACGAGGGCCCAGTGTACTATTCGCGGGCGGCCGCCACAAATGCGTTGACGGCGCGAGCCTGGTCGGAGCGGGTGCGGCTGGAGACGGTGCCCGCTTTTCGGGTGCAACTGCAAGTGGATGCTGCCGGTGTGCTGCATTTGGTGTACCTTAGCTTTTTTGGTAGTGAGCCGGGGGTTTACTATACCCGCTCGGAGGATGGCGGCGAATCCTGGCGGCCGTCATATTGGCTCGATCCGGACATCCCGCTGCGGCAGGCGCCGACGGTGATGGATTTTAAAATGGATGAATGGGGCGGCCTGCATGTGCTTTGGTATTACCTCAACCTGGATACGGTGGGAGGGTTAGGGGATTGGGTGCGTTATACGCGCTCGGTGGATGGTGGTGATACCTGGGACATCCCGACCACGATTGATGTGGCGGATGAGTCGCCGGATGAACTGCGGCTGCCTTATCCCAGTCTGGCTGTGGTTGGTGAGACTATCCATGTAATATGGGCGGGTACATCGGGTACGCGGCGGGAGCATCGCTTTTCGTCGGATCGCGGCCAGTCTTGGAGTGAAACGGAGCGGGTGTTTGGCGGCTTGCAGGGGCAGGCGTTGGGGGATGGCCTGGCAGCGGACGCATCGGGACGGCTGCACTTTTTCGGGCAGATTCGCTGGCCGCAGGGGTTGTATCACGCTGCTTGGGAACCGGAGACAGGCTGGTCGGCGGCGGAGATGATTTATTTGATTGCGGCCGATGCGTTTGAGGGGCGTAACGGCCGTTACCATGTACATAATGTGCGAGCGGCGGCGCTAAATGGCAACCAACTAGTGGTCACTTTTACCGATGAGGCGATTGGGCCATTGTATGCGATGATGACGACGCTGGCGGATGTGACGGCCGTGCCGCCACAGCCCACGCCGCCGTCGCTGCTGCCCGCGCCTTCTCCCACGCCGGAACCGCTCCAGGCTACGCCGACATCCACACCCAAACCTTTTTCGGGGGAAACGGCCGTGCCGCTTGCGAATACGATTGGTTTTAGTGATAGTTTATGGCTGGGGGTGCTGCCGGCCGTTGTTCTTTTGTTGGCGGTCATTGTCGTCCGTTTGATTCGTTCAGGTTAGGTGTGCGCTGCTGATTTTCGTAAGGTTTGCTGTATGGGAAAAGTAGTAATCTCAGTTTGAGAAACCGGGTTGGGTAGTCTGTGACCCGGTTTTGCATTTGCGGAGCAATTTCATGCGCATCTTGATTATCAGCAATTATTATCCCCCCTTTGAGATCGGTGGTTGGGGGCAACTTACCCAAAACGTGGCCGATCGGTTACAAGATCGCGGCCATCAAGTTTGTGTCCTGGCCAGCAATTACCGGGCTGAAGAACTGGTTGATGCCGAACCAGACGTCTGTCGTTTGCTGCATCTGGAAAGCCCGGATCACGTTCATTACCATCCCCACTACTCCTTTACCCAGACCCGGCTGGAATCTGAAAACCGAAAAATCCTGGTGCATACGGCGATTGAATTTGCGCCAGACATCATTTTCATCAATGGAATGTGGAATATGCCGCACACTGTTGCCCGGACGGCCGAGGTGCTGCGGCCGGGGCGGGTGGCTTATTACATGGCCAGCTCTTGGCCGATGGAACAGGACGCCCACACAGCCTACTGGATGGATTTGCCGACGGCCGCCTGGAAACGGTGGCCGAAAGCGGTGATGGGCGCTCTCATCCGTAAAATGTTCATTCCCGGCACACCGCGGAACGATCTGGATTTCCCCCTAGTGCTGTGTGTCAGCCGGTTTATCCAAGACAAGATGGTTCAAGAGGCCGACATCCCCTGCCACCGGACGCGGGTGGTGCATAATGGCGTTGATCTGGCTGATTTCCCGCCGATTGTCACCCAGAACGGCCATCCTACACTGCGGCTGCTCTATGCCGGTCGGCTATCGCCCGACAAAGGGGTGCATACCATCATCGAAAGCCTGCCGTATTTGCGGGAACGGCCGTTACCCCTTTCCATCCGCATCACCATTGTGGGCAGCGGGGCTATTGAATATGAAGATCATTTGCGGCGGTTGGTTGATGAATTAGACATCGCCGACATGATCCAATTTCGAGGTCAGGTTCCCCGCGAAAAAATGCCGGGTATCCTGGCTGAACAAGCAGTTTTATTGTTCCCTTCTATTTGGGAAGAACCATTGGCGCGTATGGTGCAAGAGGCGATGGCTTCGGGGCTGGTGGTGATTGGCACCGAAACCGGCGGCACGCCGGAGATTTTGCACGACGGCATTAACGGAATGACTTTCCCCGCAGGGGACGCTGAGGCTTTGGCGCGTAAAATTGCCCGGGTGGCCGGCGATGAGTCGCTGCGCCATCGTTTGGCCCAGGCCGCCCGTTTTACTGTGGCCGAAAAATTCACCATGGATCGGATGGTGGACGAGATCGAAAACCAACTGGGAGCACTGCTGCGCGCGGCGACGGCCGAAATGGCATAAACCACATTCATTGAGGAATGAAACTTTCCCCAGAGAGAGAAGATTTGCCAGGTTTCCAAAACCTTGCAGACATACGCTTTACATTATGCCTGGCGCATGACACAAATTTTCAGGAGATGTCATGCGCCGCAGCGCACCATCAAATGAATGAAAATCCGCAGATTGCACCGATGACGCAGATTTTTCTCTGTATTCTCTGTGAACTCTGTGGCGATTTATATTGGAGAAAACATTGACCAAGCCGAATGTGATTTTATTGACGATTGATACGCTGCGGGCAGATCGGTTGGGCTGCTATGGGTACGAACGGCCGCTCACGCCCAATCTGGATCGGTTGGCGGAAAATGGGGTGCGGTTTACGCAGGCCATCACCGGCGGCTCTTGGACACAGGCGGCTTTCCCAGTCATCTTTACTTCAACTTATGCCGGGATGTATGGCGGATGTTTGGGGATTTTGTCCCCGGAGCGCCCTTCGCCCATCACAGCCCTGGCTGATAACGGGTACGAGACGGCTGGTTTTTCCACCAGCCCTTTGCTTAGTCATAATTATCAATACCATCGCGGTTTTGATACCTTTGCTGACTTGATTCCAAATGAATCTGAACCTTTTCTGCGGCGAATCAAAGGCGGACAGCGGTTATTGCAGCAACCACTGATTCATCGGGCAGCTAAACTCTTGGGTCAACAGACGCGCCCTGCCAAAACTTATGTCAATGCTTCTGACCTCACGGACAAGGTGTGTGCCTGGTTGGATCAGACAACCAAGCCCTTTTTTACCTGGGTTCATTACATGGATGTCCATTGGCCGTATCACCTTGAGGATACGCTGGATAAACCGAAGGATATTGCTCAGGCCTGGCAGGATGTATCGCACCTGCATGATGTGAATTGGCGGGGGGCTGCCATCACGCCTGCACAAAAAGAAAGGTACATTTCTTTGTATGAGGAGGCGTTGGTTTATACAGACGCTCAAGTTGGCCGGTTGTTGGATTTTCTTGAGGCAAAAGGATTGCGTGACAATACGGTTGTTATAGTCGTGGCGGATCATGGAGAAGAATTTCTGGAACACGGCCGTTGGGGACATTGGGAAAACAATTTGCACGATGAGATAATAAAAGTCCCTTTGATCATCCATCTGCCGAACAAAGCGGAAGATACAATTGTGAACCGCCAGGTGCATACACTCGATCTCATGCCTACGATTTTAGAACTCTGTGGCATTGATCCCGTGGATGGCATGTTGGGGACGAGTCTCATACCCCTTTGGCAGGGGCAGGAATCAGCCTACGCCTCAAAAATCGCAATCAGTGAAATGTGGCGCGATGAGTGGCACATCATTTCAGTCCGCAACGGGACCTATAAATACATTTGGGATAATCGCCAACCGGAAGCGCCGCAGTTGTTTGATCTGCAAAACGATCCGGGGGAGCGGCAAAATATCAGCCATCAGCAGTCTGAACAGGCGGCAGAATTTCATCAGGAAATAAAGGCTTACCTGAAGCGTGTTCAAGAAACAATGGTTGAAGGAGCGCTGGCCGAGCCGGAATTAAGCGATGGGATGATGGCCCGTCTTCGTGATTTGGGATACGTGGAATAAATGAGGGTGCTGCATATCACCGAGATTTTGGCGCCGGTAGGCGGGATTGAGACTTACCTGCTCCGGCTGCTGCCGTTATTAGAGGGTATTGGTCTGGAAAATTGCGTCGTTTATCGGCAGTCACATCCGCAAACAGTGGAGAATGGTTTGCATACCATCCATCTCCCTTTAACAAATGATTCGGTTCAGGATGAGAACAATCTGGCAGCGATCATACAATCAGTAAAGCCAACTGTGATTTGCCTGCACGCTGTTTACGATTTGGCCACCGTGCGAGCCGCCGGGCGATTATCGCCGACATTGGCCTATGTGCATGGGTTTGTCCCCGTCTGTCCCGGTTTGGGAAAGTATTTCCGCCGCGGTGATGAGGTATGCACCCGATCTTTTGGATTGGGGTGTGTGTCTCAAATATATTGGCGTCGCTGTGCCTCGGCGCGGCACCCGCGCAGCGTCTACCAAATTATGCGTAATACCCGGCACTATCTGGATGCTTACCAACTGCTGGATGGAATTATTGTCGGCAGCTGTTATATGCGTGAATTATTAGCCCAGAATGGTTTTGTGGATACCCATACGCATATTTTGCCTCCTCACTTTGAACAACCTACCCGACAAAGAGTAGAACCCAATGGAAATCCACCAGAGATCTTGTTTGTAGGCCGGTTGGAAGCGGAGAAAGGGTTGCCTTATTTGCTGGAGGCTGTCCGTTTGTTGCCGATGCCGTATCGCCTGCGAATTGCGGGAGATGGCGCCTTGCGGGACTCATATGTGTTCTCGGCTGCCGCTCTTGGCTTGACGGATCAGGTTGAGTTTTTAGGGTGGCTCAATCCTGAAGATCTCCGCGAAGCTTACCGGCGGGCTTCATTTTTGGTGATGACTTCGGTCATGCCGGAGCCTTTTGGGAAAGTGGGAATCGAAGCAATGGCATACGGCCGTCCGGTGGTGGCGTTCAATGTCGGCGGTATCTCGGACTGGTTGCATGATGAGGAAAACGGGTTGATGGCCGCTCCCAGGGATTCCCGCGATCTGGCAGCGAAAATGAGCGTTTTGCTCCAAAACCCGGCCGAGTCCGCCAGACTGGGCCAAAATGGATGGGAGTTTGTCCGGCAAAATTTCAATCCCGAACAGTATGGCGAGCGATTTTCCCGGATATTGGAAACGGCCGTGTCTCAGGCAAATTGACTTATGTATGTCAGCATCATTATCCCCACCTACAACCGGCAGGATCAGCTCATGGTAACGCTCAACGCCCTGAGAAACCAGACCTATCCCGCCGCCTCATTTGAAGTGATTTTAGTGGATGATGGCTCTACGGACGATACCCCCCGGTTCGCCGACGCCAGGTTCCCATTCCCTTTTGCCTATCTGCATAAGAAGAACAGCGGCGCCACAATTTCCCGTAATGTGGGCGCGGGAAGAAGCAAAGGAGAACTGCTGATTTTTTTGGATGATGATATTGAATTAGACCCGCCAGCTGTTGAAGTGTTGGTGCGAAAACATAAGCTCTATGCCAAAACCATCATCGTGGGCACGCTGCTGCCGGCGAAATCAGAGGCAGATCGTCAATCCAGCCTGGTCTCTTCAACGCTTTCTGACCGTGAGCAAAACGAGTCGCAGGTTGATTTTATAGAATGTTTTACCGGTTTATTGAGTATCAGAGCCAACGATTTTCACGCATTGGGCGGGTTTCATGATCCGACCGGAGGCTGGCCTAACTGGGATGATGTGGATTTTGGTTATCGGGCCAGTCAGGCCGGCTTCCAGATTTTACGCACATCAGAAGCAACCGCTGTCCATCATGACCAAGCCGCTGCCAATATCATCTCTGCCGCCAATCGTTGGCATCAAGCCAGTAAAACGGCCGCGCGCCTCTTCCAGGTTCATCCAGAAATTCAACCCCACCTGCCTATGTTCATTGACAAATCGCCCATCAACTGGCATCGTGATTCACCCTGGTTAATCGGCCGGAAAATGGTAAGACCCCTCGCTTCCTCCCGGCCGATCCTGTGGGGGCTGGAAAAACTGGCATTAAAACAAGAATCGTCAAACAGGGATTCACCTTTTTTAGCCATTCTCTATCGTTGGATCATTGGCGGATATATTTTTCGAGGCTATCGAGCCGGACTACGGGAGATAAATAGCGCTCCTATCATGACGAAGAAAGCGCAGGGAGCCAGATGAGTATTTTAGGGCTGCCCAGTCGCTCCCGGCGATTATTAAAAGACCGGCTGTTTTGGCGGCAGGCGATCATCGTGTCAGGCGTACTCGCGGCTGGCGCCCTCCTGCCTCTGGGCCTGCCGCCTCGTTTCCACATAGCGATTATTGGATTACCAATTTTGGCGGCCGGGGTCTTGTTGTTACTTCATTATCCCTCCCTGGGATTGGTCGCCTTGATTGCTGCCAGTTTAGTTGTGCGATTTTCTGTGCCAGCGATTGGTTTGCCGGCCGTTTTCTTGATCGGTCTCAGTGTACTCTGGGTATTTGATATGGTTGTCCGTCGCCGCCGGATCATGCTCATCCCTTCCCCAACCATTTTACCCCTGCTTTTTTTGATCGCCACCACCATTTTGGCCTTTATTATGGGCCAATTGCCCTGGTATCCGCTCACACCGGCGCCGATGGATGGACAGATTGGGGGGATGGCAATCTTCATTCTTTCCTTCATGGCTTATTTATTGGCGGCTCATCAAGTGACAGAGATTCGTTGGCTAAAAACCATGACCTTTGTATTTTTAGCCCTCTCATCCATCTACATGGTGGGCCGTCTGACCCCTGTCACCAGTCGTTTTGTCGGCCGTTACATCTTCCACCCGGCCACTATAGGCAGTCTCTTTTGGGTATGGGTGGTGGCACAATCTTTCAGTCAGGCAATTTATAATCGCCAATTGTCATTCCGATGGCGGGCGGCATTGTTGGGGTTGACGCTCATAACCCTATACGCTGGATTGATTCAAGCTCGCGGGTGGACATCGGGATGGGTTCCCCCTCTGGTGGCTTTGCTTGTGATACTCATTGTGGGATCGCCTCGGTTTGCCATACCAACGATTATTGTGGGGGGGTTGATTGGGCTATTATCACTGGATGCGGTTCGGGGATTGATTTTTATTGGAGATAATGAGTACAGCGCCATTACCCGTGTGGAAAGCTGGCGGATTATCGCCGAGATTGTGAAGGTAAATCCTATACTCGGGTTGGGGCCATCCAATTACCGATTTTACACCCCGCTCTTTCCAATTTTAGGCTGGTATGTACAATTTAATTCTCACAATAACTATGTGGATATTGTGGCTCAAACTGGTTTTCTAGGGTTGTTTTTTTTCCTCTGGTTTTTCTGGCAGACAGGTCGATTAGGCTGGCAGTTACTAAAACGTGTTCCCGAAGGGGGGTTCAGACAGGCGTATGTGTATGGCGCCATGGGTGGGCTGGTGGCGACACTGGTCGCTGCTATGTTGGGGGATTGGGTCTTGCCTTTTGCTTATAATGTGGGTATTGAGGGCATGAGGGCCAGTATGTTTTCCTGGCTGTTCCTGGGCGGACTGCTGGCGCTGGACCAAATCACCAAGACCGAGACTGTAAAATCATGAAACTCGGAATCATTGTTGTTAGCTGGAATGTCAAGTCGTTGCTGACCAATTGTCTGGCCTCGGTATATGCCCATCCGCCACAGGAGCTGTTTGAGGTGGTGACGGTGGACAATGCCTCGACGGATGGCAGCCCTGAGATGGTGCAGGCGCGTTTCCCCCAGGCGAAGTTGATCGAATGTGATGAGAACCTGGGCTTTGCCCGCGGCAATAATGTGGGGATTGACCAGTGCCGGGCAGAGTATGTGTTGTTGTTGAATCCAGATACGGTGGTGAAGCCGGGCGCGATTCAGACGTTGGTGGATTTTTTGGACGCGCATCCGCAGGCGGGGGCGGCGGGGTCACGCTTGTTGAATCCAGACGGCTCGTTGCAGCATCCTTCTTGCTCCCCCAGGCCGACGGTGGCGCGAGAACTGTGGCGGTTGCTGCATCTGGATCGGGTACGGCCGTTGGCCGTTTATCGCATGGATCGCTGGTCGTTGACGGAACCGCGAGCGGTGGATGTGATCCAGGGGGCGTCGTTGATGATACGCCGGTCGGTTCTGGATCGGATTGGCCTGCTGGATGAGCGGTATTTCATGTACTCGGAAGAAGTGGACTTATGTTTGCGGATTCAGCGGCCGGGCTGGCAGTTGTTTTGGGTTCCCCAATCGCAGGTGGTGCATTTTGGCGGTCAAAGCACCGGGCAGGCGGCGGTAGCGATGTTCCAGCAGTTGTACCGGGCCAAGCTGATGTATTTTCGCAAGCATTATGGCAAACGGGCCGGGATGGGTTATAAATTTGTTTTGACGGCCGCATCGCTGTCCCGATTGCTGTTGACGCCATTGGTATTTTTACAACGGCCGTCCGCGCGAAAACGAAACTTGCGCCTGGGCCGGCAGTATTGGCGTCTGCTGCTGGCGCTGCCGGAGATGTGATAGTACGCCATGCGTATTTTATTTCTCACCCAAATCATCCCCTATCCGCCCAATGCCGGGCCGCGAGTGAAGACGTGGCATGTGCTGCGCTACCTGGCGCAGCGGGGGCACGAGGTGACGTTGGCCTCGTTTGTCCGCCCGGAAGAGGTGGAATTTGTGCCGGTGTTGGAACGGATGTGTACGGCCGTCCACACCGTACCCATCCAGCGTTCTCGTGTGGCTGATGTCAGATATTGGCTGAAGAGTCATGTGACGGGACGGCCGTTCCTCATCGAGCGGGATGATCTGGCGCAGATGCGGCAGTTGGTACGCAGTTTGCTGGCGGTACACTCGTTTGACGTGGTTCATGCCGACCAGTTGACGATGACCCAATTTGCCCTAGATGTAAAAAAAGGGGTGGGGGGGCGACGGCCGTTCACCATTTTCGACGCCCATAACGCTACCTGGACCATTTCATCGCGGATGGCGGACAATGCGCCCTGGTTTCTAAAGCTGGTTTTGCGGCTGGAAACGGCGCGGATCAAACGGTATGAGGCGATGCTGGTGGAGAAACTGGATCACACGATGGTGGTGATTGAACCGGATCGAGGGGCGCTGTTGGCCGGGGCGAAAAACGGCCAGGCGGCGGATTTGGCCGACCGCATCAGCGCCATTCCTATTGCCGTAGACACGCAAAAATTGCGGCCCACCCGGCGGCAGTCAGGCAGCGCCAACATCCTGACGATGGGATCGCTCCATTACCCGCCCAATGCCGACGGCGTACGCTGGTTTTTGCGGGAGATATTTCCTCTCGTTTTGGCCGATGCGCCGGAAGCGACGTTGACGGTGGCGGGCAAAAATCCGCCGCCTGATTTTGCCGAAATCGCCGCTCAATACCCGGATCAGATCAGGCTGACCGGCTATGTGCCTGATTTGCAGCCGTACATGGACGCGGCGGCGTTGATGGTGGTGCCGGTGCGGGCGGGCAGCGGCATGAGGGTGCGCCTGCTGGAGGCGTTTGCCCGGGCCATGCCGGCCGTCACCACCACCATCGGTCTGGAAGGGATTGAAGCCGCGCACGAGGAACATATTTTGATTGCGGATGATCCGGCGGACTTTGCCTGGCAAACGGTGCGGCTGCTGCGGGATCAGGATTTGCAGGACAGGTTGGCGCGGAACGGCCGTCTACTGGCCGAATCCCGATACGATTGGCGGGTGGCGCTACAAAAAATGGATGCTGTTTTTGAATTGGCAGCCAGGCAAAAATAATCACGGCCTCTTGAGGAGAATACAACGTGGAGCAAGGCAGCTTGATGGGACGGGGCAGGTCGAAACGATTGCTGACAATCATTCTCGTTTTTTCGGTGATTTTTCGGATGGGGGCGGCTTTTTACCTGGGAAACGCGGCACGGCCGTTGCCCGGCATTTTTGATCAGGTTTCTTATCATAATCTGGCTTTGCGCTTGCTGGATGGATTTGGCTTTTCCTTTGACCGGTTGTGGTGGCCGGCGACGCGGGCCAATGAACCGACGGCGCATTGGTCATATTTGTACACGTTGTATTTGGCGGCCGTTTATTTCGTGAGCGGCCGTTCTGTGTTGATCGCGCGGCTTTTACAGGCGGTCGGCGTCGGTATTCTCATGCCCTGGCTGGTGTACCGGCTGGCCGTCAAGACCTTTGCCCACGACGCATCTGCCAGCCCACTGGCCGGCCGTCTGGGCGTGACGCGGGCGGAGTTGATTGGCCTGCTGGCGGCGGCGATTGCGGCGATTTATGTGTATTTTGTTTACTATGCCGCGGCGCTGATCACGGAGAGTTTTTATATCACGGCGATTTTGTGGGCGTTTGATGTGGCGATTGGGATGACGCGGGCGGAACGGCCGTCCTGGGGGCAGTGGGTTCAATTGGGGTTGGCGGTGGGCACGGCTGTGCTGCTGCGCCAATTATTTCTCTTGTTCATCCCCTTCCTTTTCCTCTGGATTTACTGGTCTGCCCGGCCCCGGTTAATCCGGTTTGCCTTGCCGTCAGTTTTGCTAGTCATCATGATCCTGCCCTTCACCTGGCGCAACTATCAGGCATTTGACCGCTTTGTGCTGTTAAATACCAACGCCGGATACGCTTTCTACTGGGGCAATCATCCCATTCACGGCACCCAATTCATCCCCATCCTGCCCGCCGAAGTGGGATCGTATTACCGCCTTTTGCCAGAAGATTTGCTGGCGCAAAACCTCAGCGAAGCGGAATTAGATTCGGCGCTCTTGGAACGAGCCTTTGGCTTTATTCAGGACGATCCGGGCCGGTATATTTTGTTGTCCCTTAGCCGGTTTGGCCCTTACTTCCAGTTTTGGCCGACGGCCGATTCCAGCACGATTAGCAACATTTCTCGGATTTTGAGCTTTGGCCTTTTCCTGCCTTTCATGGTTTATGGATTGGTTCTCGTGATCCGCACCGGGTTTGGCACGCTCAAAGCCTTTCTTGTTTCTCCCATCGCCTTGTTTATGCTTTTCATGCTGGTCTACACCGGCATTCACGTCCTGACCTGGACGTTAATCCGTTATCGGCTCCCCATTGATGCGCTGCTGATCATTTTTGCCGGCGCGGCTCTGCTGGATTTGGCCGAGCGATTTATCTGGCGCACACGTCCCCAAACAAAAACAGCCTAAAAAAAGCAGAAGGCAGAAAGTGGCAGGCAGAAAAGGAGCGCCGGTTCCCCATTTTCCCGATCGCTGACGTAAGGCAGTTAGTAAGCTTTTTTGGCTACTATTTGCCCTATAAATTGGTGCGTTTGGCTGTTTGATTAGGCAGGCTCACTACTCCCTTCGATTACCCGGCGGGGCCTCTATTTTGGGAAGTGTTGAAAATAGTGAGGATGAAATCGAATCCAAATTGAGGGAAACCTGTTTGGTTTATGCTGACGCCTGGACGGTTGATTGTTGTTTTGACTCACCACACATTTTATGGACATTCTCTTTGTCGTTCCCTATGCGCCCAATCTGGTGCGCACTCGCTCTTATAACCTGATTCGCGCTTTGTCCCGGCGGGACAACCGGGTGACGGTGCTGACGCTGTGGACGAATGAACAAGAAAAAGCAGACCTGGAGCGGCTGCGTCAGGATGTTTATCAGGTGACGGCGATGCCGATGCCGGTTTGGCGTTCGTTGTGGAATTGCATCCGGGCGCTGCCTTCTTCAATCCCTTTGCAAAGCGTGTTTTCCTGGCGGTCGGATTTGTTAGAGAGTTTGAACGGCCGTCTCTCGCCCGAATTTGATGTGGTACATGTGGAGCATTTGCGCGGTTCTCGATATGGCCTGCACTTGAAGCGGCACGGCCGTCTACCGGTGGTGTGGGACAGCGTAGACTGCATCACCCATTTATTCCGCCAATCGGCCAGCCAAAGCAAAAGCCTGGTTGGGCGCTGGCGTTCCCGCTTTGAGTTGATGCGCACCGAAAAGTATGAAGGTTTTTTGCGGGATCAATTTGATCATGTGCTGGTCACTTCCCCGGTTGACCGGCAGATATTGAGCCAGCTAGGCGAGAATGGACAGACCCGGCGGCCCCCGGTTTCGGTGCTGCGCAACGGGGTGGATTTGTCTTATTTCAGGCCAGACCCAACGGCCGTGAGCGAACCCGACACGCTCGTCATCAGTGGCAAAATGAGCTACCATGCCAACATCACCATGACGCTGCATCTGGTCGAAGACATCATTCCTTTAGTGTGGCAGGCCCGTCCTGATGTCAAGTTGTGGGTTGTGGGCAAAGACCCGGCGCGAGAAATTCAAGCCCTGGCCCAGAATCCGGCCATCACCGTGACCGGTACGGTGCCTGATTTACGGCCGTATCTGCGCCGGGCCACCATCGCCGTTTCCCCTATGGCCTATGGCGCCGGGATTCAAAACAAGGTGTTGGAAGCGATGGCGTGCGGCCAGCCGGTGGTGACGACGCCGCAGGCGGTTTCGGCGTTGGAGATTGTGCCGGGGCAAGATGTGGTGGTGGCCGAGGAGAACGGCCGTTTTGCCGACGCCATCCTGTCTCTGCTGGCGGATCCCGCCCAACAACGCCAGATTGGTCAGGCGGGGTTGGCGTATGTGCAGCAACATCATGATTGGGACGGCATTGCCGCTCAATTGGAGACGATATACCAACAAGCGATTGCGGATTTCCCGGCCATGAGGTCGTATGAAAGATAGTAGTTTGCATCAAAATACGGCCGTGGAGTCAACCCATCTATTTTCTCCTGCCTTCACCGCCGCCAACCTGGAGAAAACCCCATGATCATCGTCCAAACCCCTTTGCGCGTCAGCCTGTTCGGCGGCGGCACCGATTTCCCTTCTTACTATCGGGAACATGGTGGCTGCGTGTTAACCACTGCCATTGACAAATACATATTCGTCACCATCAAAGAGCGGTTCGATGACAAGCTGCGCGTGGGCTGGACGCGAACCGAAATGGTAGATTCGGTTGACGAGATTCAGCACGAACTCATTCGGGAAGCATTTATCAAAACCGGCATCAAGGACGGGGTGGAAATCACCACAATGGGGGATATCCCATCAGCTGGTTCTGGTCTTGGTTCCTCCAGCACGGTGACGGTGGGAGCGCTTCACGCCATGTATGCTTTACGCCGGGAATTGGTGTTGTCGCAACGACTGGCTCAGGAGGCGTGTGAAATTGAAATTGATGTTCTGGGCAAGCCAATCGGCATCCAGGATCAATACATTGCCGCCTACGGCGGACTGCGTTTAATGGAGTTTCACCCTGATGATTCAGTTTCGGTTCATTCAGTCTCGTTAGACGGCCGTACCCTGCGCCGCCTCAACGATAACCTCCTGCTTTTCTACACCGGCGTTACCCGCAAATCCGACGATATCCTGGCCGAACAAAAATCAAATATTCACGACCGCATCGCCATCTTGGGCGATATGAAAGAAATCGCGTGTACAGCGTACCAAGAATTACAAAATGGCAATGTAGACGCCATCGGCGAATTGCTCCATGAGAGCTGGCAGCTTAAGAAAAAACTGGCCAGCAAAATCAGTAATGGCTACCTCAACGACCTGTATGAAACCGCTTTGGCGGCCGGCGCATCAGGCGGCAAAATCTCTGGGGCCGGCGGCGGCGGTTTCTTGCTGCTCTATTGTCCCAACGGCAGCCAAGAAGTGGTGCGGGATGCCCTGAACCATTTGCAAGAACTGCCTTTTAAGCTCGGCCAGGACGGGAGCAAAGTCATTTTCGATTACAACAGGTAGAACATCATTTTCCTGAGAATCGCCAGTTTCTGGGAAAACAAACAGCTTCATGTTAATGGTAAGGTAGCTCTGGTTCAATAGGTGGTATCCTTTTGAGAGGCATAACAATGACGCGGGCCAATAATTATATTCAGGAACTCAAATACACGCTCGACCAGTTAGACGAAAAAGCCATTGAAGCCACAATTACGTTATTACATCAGGCGCGTGTGGAAAAGCGACAGATATTTATCATGGGCAATGGCGGCAGCGCCTCCACGGCGTCTCATTTTGTGTGCGACCTGGCCAAAAACACCCGCTGGCCGGATTGGCCCCACTTTCGTGTGATTGGGCTGGCCGATAATATGGCGATCTTATCCGCGTATGCCAATGATGAAGGCTATGAGAATGTTTTTGCCGCCCAGTTAGCCAATCTGGTACAGCCCGATGATGTGGTGATCGGTATTTCTACCAGCGGCAAATCCCCCAATGTGCTGCGGGGTATTGAATTGGCAAATGAAAAAGGCGCCAAGACAGTTGGGTTCACCGGGTTTGATGCGGGTCAATTGGGCGATATGGTAGACTATCAGTTACATGTACCCAGTCATTGCATCGAACATGTTGAAGATATTCACTTGATGTTAGAACACCTCATCACAAAAGCATTGCGGGAAATGGTGAAAAATTAGTTGTCAATTGCAATTTTCAATTGTCAATTATTGATTGAGAAATGGAATTAGAAATTCGTGAATACCTGGCCCCGTTGCGAAAATGGTGGCGGCTGATTTTGGTGACGACGGCGATTGCGGCCGTTTCCAGTTATTTTGCTACCCGTCAGCAAACGCCCGTGTACCGATCTTCAACCACCCTGATGGTGGGGAGCGCCATCGAAAACCCGAACCCCTCCAGTGTGGAATTCTCCACCACACGACAGTTAGCATCTTTTTATGTGGACATAGCCAAGCGGCTGTCGGTGCGGCAAGATGTGATGGATGCGTTGGGACTTACCTGGCTGCCAGAAATAACGGTGCGTCAGTTGAATGATACCAATTTGATTGATGTGGTGGTGTTGGCCCCTGATCCGATGATTGCACAGGCGGTGGCCGCCGAATTGGCCCGGCAAATGGTGCTGCGCAGCCCCACTGCTGAGGAAGAGGATACCACCTTCGTTAATGATCTGTTGAGCAATTACGAAGCCCAAATTACAGAAACACGGGCCGAAATTGAAGCCCGGCAAGAGGAGTTGGGCGCGGCGGTAGGCGCCCGCGAAATCGCCCAAATTCAGGGAGATATTGATGCGCTGGAAAGTACGCTGCAAACGTTGCTGACCAATTATTCTAATTTGCGTAGCAGCACCCAGCGCGGCGCTACCAACACCATCCGTATTATTGAACCCGCTTCGGAACCTCGCAGCCCCAGCACGCCGAACAACATAGTTACGGTGCTCACGGCCGCAGGGATTGGATTTGTTTTGTCGGCGTCGGCGGCGTATGTTTTGGAATATCTCGATGATTCGATAAAAACGCCCAACAGCGCCACCCGCTTGACCGGACTGCCCACTTTGACCGGCATTGCCACGATTGAGGGCAGCGATAAATTAGTGACGATTAGCGAACCCCGCTCGCCTACGTCGGAAGCCTTTCGCGTGCTGCGAACGGCGATTCAATTTTCAGACGTGGAGTCAAATAAGCGGGTGCTACTGGTGACCAGCCCGATTCCTGGCGATGGCAAAAGCACCACGGCCTCAAACTTGGCAGTGGTCTTGGCTCAGGCGGGGCATCATGTGCTGCTGGTGGATACGGATTTGCGACGGCCGTCCCTCCACCGTATTTTTAGCTTGTCCAACAAACGGGGATTGACCAGTTTGCTGCTGGCGTTGGGTCAGGATGACGATACGGGCGATATGCGCGGTTTAGTCACCGACACCGCCCAAACGACGCAGGTAGAAGGGCTGCGCGTGTTGGCTTGCGGCCCTGTTCCCCCCAATCCATCTGAGTTATTGGGCTCCCCTAAAATGCAACGGTTGCTCCAGTTGTTAGCCGGCCAGTTTGATTATGTGATTCTGGACAGTTCGCCCACTTTGTCAGTGACGGATGCGACCGTTCTCAGCACCCAGGCTGATGGCACGATTCTGGTCATTCGGGCCAACAAGAGTCGCAAAGATCATGTGCGTCAGGCGATAGGGCGACTGCAAGAGGTGAATGCCACCATGATTGGGCTGGCGCTTAACTCACTGGCTCCGGGAACAGAAGGGTATGGGGCGTATTATTACTACCAAGACCCGTATTATGCTTATGGGGAGGAAGGGGAACCGGCCGAAGCGGATAAACCAGTGGGCAAACTGCGCAAGCGGCTGCAGCGGAAACCAGCCGCCTGATCAATCGGAGCCGAACACCGCCGAAAGCGCATCGGCCAGGGTGTCATGCATGGCAAACGGCCGTAACCCAACTACCTCTGGCATTGCCATCTGCGCCTCTCCCCGTCCCGTTCTCAATAAAATCACCTGCCTGACCCCGGCGGCTTGCCCGGCCGCCAGATCGGTTAGCGCATCCCCAATCATCACCGACTGACTTAGATCAATATCATGTTCCCTGGCGGCTTGCTGGAGTAGTCCCGGCATCGGTTTACGGCAGCGGCATTGATCGTCGGGCGCGTGGGGGCATAGGTAGACGGCATCTACACGGCCGTTTCCCCGTTCAATTTCTGCTAGTAAGCGGTCGTTGACCATCTGCACCGTTTCCAAAGAGACGATGCCCCGGCCCACCGCCGACTGGTTGGTGACCATGATGATTTTGATGGGTAGATGCTGAATTTTAGCCAGGGCGGCGATGGCCTGGGGGAAAATCGCCACATCTGCCCAGGAGCGGACGTAATTGGGGCGGTTTTCGATGATGACGCCGTCACGGTCGAGAAAAAGGGCGGGGATAGGCATAATAGTCAATTGCTCGCCAGGGGATGGATACATTGCGCATCATCATTGCGCGGATTGTTGACGTGGGCGCTGACGGGAAAAGCGGCCATTTTTTCGTCAGGATACGGCCGTAACAAATGGAGTCCCATCTCTGGATTGGGGCCGGGATGCAGCCACTCGTCAAAATCCGCCGGGGCGATGATGACCGGCATCCGGTTGTGAATGGGAGCCATCAATTCATTGGGGCGCGTGGTCAAAATGGCGCAGGATTCAATCACGCTGCCATCGGCCGACTGCCAATGTTCCCATAATCCGGCAAGAGCGAAAGGACGGCCGTCCTGGGCGTGAATGTACATCGGTTGTTTACGGCCGTTCAGCTTTTGCCACTCATAAAATCCATCGGCCGGGATCAGGCAGCGGCGTCGTTTGAACGCCGCCCGAAAGGAGGGCTTTTCGGCCACTGTCTCCGAACGGGCGTTGATGAGTCGGGAACCCATCTTCGGCTCTTTGGCCCAGGAGGGAACCAATCCCCAGGTCAGCCAGGTCAACTCACGCTCACCGGTTTGGCTCAGGCGCGCGGCCGTTACCGGCTGGGTGGGGGCGATGTTATATCGGGGGGCAAATGCTTCTTCGGGAAAGGGCTGGTCGAGGTCAAAAAGGGTCAACAAGGCGTCGCCGGGAGCAATCAAGGCAAAACGGCCGCACATGGTCTGTCTCCTTCTGTCTCAATCAAGGTGGGGGAGGTGGGATGATGCCAACAACAGCGATCAATTCACCGGCCGTCGGCGGGCGCTGCAATCTGGATTGGTATTATTCTGATGTCGCCAAAAATAAGATACCTTGCCGTTATTCATCGTGCGGCGGCTGCGCAACGTTAGCTCACCACCGCAAAATGGGCAGATGGCTTCTTTTGGAGCAGCTACCGAAGCTTTGATTTGTTTTCCATCCACTGTTTGCGCCGTTTTCATATCAGTTCCTTAAAAAAATGAGCGAAACTTCCCCAATTGCCAGCTTGAATATAGTTTACGCCATTTTGAGTAAATTATCCATGCCAGTCTAGTGACTGATTAGGGGCAATCTTTCTTAAATTTTTAACATTCCAACAAATTCCTGAAGCCCCTTGAATTCCCGTTTGCGAACTTTCACTTCCCCTTGATACAATCACAGCAGACCCATTGTTAATAACCATCGAGGAGGAAGATATGGAATTGCAAGGACGGACGTTTATTGTTTCTGGCGGCAGTTCAGGCTTGGGCGCGGCCGTTGCCCGCCGCTTCGCCGGCGCGGGCGCCAATGTCGTCATCATGGATTTGAATGTGGAAGGCGGCGAACAGGTTGCTGCCGAATTGGGCGATACGGCTCGTTTTACCCAGACTGATGTGACTAGTGAAGCGGATGTGCAGGCGGCGGTGGACACGGCCGTTTCCCAATTTGGCGGTTTACATGGCGCGGTCAACTGCGCCGGCATCGCCATCGCCGCCAAAGTGATCAGCAGCCGGGGCGTTCACGATCTCGATTGGTTCAGTAAGGTAATCAGCGTCAACCTCGTCGGAAGTTTTAACGTCATCCGGCTGGCGGCGGCCAAAATGGCCGAAAATGAACCCGATGACGGCGGCGAACGGGGCGTCATCATCAACACCGCTTCTGTGGCGGCGTTTGATGGCCAGATTGGGCAAGCGGCTTACGCCGCTTCCAAGGGAGGCATTGTGGGCATGACGCTGCCCATCGCCCGCGAATTGGCCCGGCATGGCATTCGTGTTGTCACCATCGCGCCCGGCATCTTCGACACGCCCATGTTAGCCGGTCTGCCGGAAAAAGCCCGCCTCTCATTGGGACAGCAAGTCCCCTTCCCATCTCGTCTGGGCAACCCCGACGAGTACGCCGCATTGGCCCAGCACATCGTCGAAAACAGGATGTTAAACGGCGAAGTCATTCGGCTGGATGGGGCGATTCGGATGGCGCCGAAATAAGAGAAGGATGAATTATGAATTATGAAGGATGAAATGCCTGGTCAGCTGGTCATCTTCCCAAGGAGTGAGCGATGTCTGAAGATTTTTTGGAAATACAAAGGCTGGCGGCGAACACGATTCGAGGGCTGGCGATGGATGCGGTGCAAAAAGCGGGGAATGGTCATCCGGGGATGCCGATGGGGATGGCGGACACGGCCGTTGTCCTGTGGACGCAGTTCCTCAAACACAACCCCAAAGACCCGGAATGGCCGGATCGGGATCGCTTTGTGCTGTCTACCGGGCATGGCTCCATCTTGCTCTACAGTCTGTTGCATCTAACTGGCTATGACCTGCCCATGTCCCAACTGAAACAACTGCGCCAGTGGGGCAGCTTGACGCCCGGCCATCCAGAAAACTGCCTGACGCCCGGTGTGGAGACCACTACCGGCCCGTTGGGGCAGGGCGTGGCTATGGCGGTGGGCATGGCGCTGGCCGAGCGCTGGCTGGCGGCGCAGTTTAACCGCACCGGCTTTGAGATCGTTGACCATTACACCTACGCCATCGCCGGGGATGGCGACATGATGGAAGGGGTAGCGGCGGAAGCATGTTCGCTGGCCGGTCATCTGGAGCTGGGCAAACTCATCGTCCTTTACGATGATAACGGCATCTCCATTGACGGTTCGACCGACATCACCTTTACCGAGGATGTGATGGCCCGATTTGAGGCGTATGGCTGGCATGTCTTGCGCGCCGACGGCCATAATCCGCATGAAGTGGAACGGGCGTTGAAGCAGGCGCAGGCGGAGGCGAAACGGCCGTCGCTCATCTCTTGCCGCACCCACATCGGTTTTGGCAGTCCCCACAAGCAGGACACCTCATCGGTGCATGGTTCAGCGTTAGGCGATGACGAAATTAAGCTGACGAAGGAAAAGCTGGGCTGGCCTCTGGAACCCGCTTTTTATGTGCCGGATAGCGTGTATGAGTTCATGGACATGAACGGCGTGGCCGGAGCCGGGCGGCAAATGGATTGGCAGCAAATGTTCGCTCATTACCAGGCTGAACATCCCCAACTGGCCACCGAGTTTCACCGGTATCTGAACGGCGATTTGCCGACCAATTGGGATGAGATTTTGCCTGCGTTTGAGACGGGACAATCGTTGGCCACGCGGGCTTCGTCGGGGCAAGCGTTGAATGCGTTGGCGGCGCATGCGCCCTTTTTGCTGGGCGGTTCGGCCGACCTGACCGGCTCGAATAAGACGGACATCATAGGGGCGCAAGACGTGACGCCGGATGATTTTTCCGGACGGTATATCCGGTTTGGCGTGCGCGAGCATGGCATGGGCGGCATTATGAACGGGATGAGTCTGCATGGGGGGATACGGCCGTATGGCGGCACCTTCCTCGTCTTTTCCGACTACATGCGCGGTGCGGTGCGGCTGGCGGCTTTGATGGCGCAGCCGGTCATCTACGTTTTCACCCACGACAGCATCGGTTTGGGGGAAGATGGGCCGACGCACCAGCCGATTGAGCATTTGATGGCTTTGCGCGTCATCCCCAACCTGACATTGATTCGCCCGGCCGATGCGGCGGAAACGGCCGTGGCCTGGCGGGCGGCGCTGGAAAATAAACATGGCCCCACCGCGCTGGCCCTCACCCGGCAGGGCGTGCCCACTCTGGATCGGGCAAAATATGGCTCTGCCGATGGCCTTTTGCGCGGCGCATACATCCTCAGCGACGTGGATGATCCGCAAGTCATCCTCATTGGAACTGGCTCTGAACTGCACATTGCCCTGGCCGGGCAAACGCTGCTGGCGGCCGACGGCGTGGCGGCGCGAGTGGTCTCTATGCCCTCGTGGGAATTGTTTGCCGACCAATCGGCGGATTACCAGGAAAGTGTGCTGCCGACGGCCGTCATCGCTCGTGTCGCCATCGAGGCCGGGGTGACGCTGGGCTGGGAACGGTATGTGGGCAGCCACGGCAAAATCATCGGGCTGGATCATTTTGGCGCGTCGGCTCCCTACCAGAGGTTGTATGAGGAATTTGGGTTGACGGCGACGGCCGTGGCCGAAGCGGCGCGCGCCTTGGTGAAATAACGAAGGGAGAGGGAAGCGCAGATAAAATCTGCGGCTACGGACAACCAAAGGTTGCCTATGAAGTCGGTTTGCGCCGGCCAAGTTTCAGTCCACAAAGATGGACTTTGTGAACGTTGCCGCCAATTTTATTCGCTGAAATGGAAATCGCCCTTGTGAAGCCCATTGATTTGTGGTTATAATTAGGGCCTGTCCACACCAATGTTGCTCAAACGTCGCACTCGACTAACTGGACAGTTGGCAGATCACGCTCCAATAGACCAATATCAAGCACATTCAACCCGCGAGAAAAATTTTCTTGGTCTCTTGAGTTACCGTTTTGCCAAAACGCATGTCAGGCAAAGCGCCTGGCATTGGTGGAATCAGATTTATTTAGTTCATCTCAAGTGGAGGAAGAAGTCATATGAAAAGAAAAGCCCTGATCCTCATTATATTAGCAGCAGTTGTTGGACTGCTTGCAGGCTGCGGCGGCGGCGAGCCTGACGCATCGGAAACCGCGTCTCAAGATGGGGCGTTGGTTGTCTTTGGCGCATACGCCACAGCGATTGAAGAGCCGTGGGATGGGGTGATCCATTCCGCCCTGAACAAGGCTCAAGAAGAAGGTAAAATCGTCTACACGTATAGCGATGATATCGGTTATGCCGGAGACATGGAACGTATTCTGCGTGAAGTGGCGGAAGGCTCCTCGCCAGACATTATTTTTGGCGATGCGTTTGGGAATGAAGAAGCGGTTCGTCGCGTGGCGGCCGATTACCCGGAAATCGCTTTCGTCTTTGGTTCCGGGGGCGGGCCGGTGGAGCCAAATTTCTCCGTATTTGACAACTGGATTCACGAACCGGCCTACCTTAGCGGTATACTTGCCGGCGGTTTGACTGAGAGTAATGTCGTTGGTGTGGTTGGCGGCTTGCCAGTGCCAGAAGTCAATCGTATTGTTAATGCGTTTATCGCCGGAGCGGAATCGGTAAACCCAGATGTGGATGTCAAAACAACATTTATAAACAGTTGGTTCGATCCAGCGGCCGCGAAAGAAGCCGCATTAGCCCAGGTTGATGCCGGCGCCGACGTGTTGTTTGCGGAGCGATTTGGCGTGATCGAAGCTGCTGCTGAGAATGGCTTGTACGCCTTCGGCAATATGAGTGACCAGCGTGAGCTGGCGCCCGAAGTCGTAGTCAGTGGTCCAGTTTGGAACATGAATCCCACCGTGGCGTACATCATTAACCAGGTTGCTGGGGGTACGTATACCTCCCAAGACTTGAAGGACTTTAGCATGATTGCCAAAGGGGGCGCCAGCCTGGCGCCTATCAACGAAGATGTTACCGGCGGCATTCCGGCCGATCTTGTCGAGACGGTGCGCGCCAAAGAGCAAGAGATCGTTGGCGGCCTTTTCCGCGTGGATATTGATGAGGCGCAGCCGCCAGCCTCTTCTAAGTCAGGCAATTAGAGATTGATAAAAACATAGAGGCACAGAGAACACAGAGAAATTTCTTCACGGAATGACTCTGTGTGGCCCTGGCGGTCATTCTCTGTGTCTCTGTGGCAGCTTTTTCGTTGACTCCCCAATTTGAGTCGAGAATGGCTTTGTGTTGTTACCTGCTCTTCCGGCTCTTTGCCCCAACTGTTAGCGATGAATCATCCAGATGTTACTCACGCCCTTGAGATGCGTAAGATCACAAAGCGGTTTGGCGCATTAGTCGCTAATGACCAGGTGGACTTTACCTTGCGGCGGGGTCAAATCCATGGCCTGCTTGGCGAAAATGGAGCTGGTAAAACCACTTTGATGCGAATTTTATACGGCCTTTACCACGCTGACGAAGGGCATATCCTTGTCAAGGGTAGGGCCGCTGACATCAGATCGCCAAAGGACGCCATTCGGCTGGGCATTGGTATGGTAACTCAGCACTTCGCCCTAGTGCTGCCACTGACAGTTACTGAGAACGTGGTGTTGGGTTACACGGATGGGTTTCGATTGTCCTTGGATAATGCCCATCAACAGGTGTACGAGGCGTCGAAACGGTTTGGCATAGAAGTTGACCCTAAGGCGTTGGTGAAGAACCTTTCAGTTGGGCAGCGTCAGCGAGTTGAGATATTAAAGGCGCTTTATCGCCAGGCGGAAGTTCTGATTTTGGATGAACCAACGGCCGTCTTAGTACCTCAAGAGGCCGACCAGCTTTTCCAGAGCCTTGCCCGGCTCCAAGACGATGGTCTGTCAGTGATATTCATCAGTCATAAACTTAATGAAGTGATGTCCATTACGGATCAAGTAACCGTGTTGCGCGGGGGTAAGGTGATGGGCGCTGTAGAAACTAGACAGACAACCCAACCAGACCTGGCGCGGATGATGGTGGGACGAGAAACTTTTGGCGTAACTAAAGCCAACAATACCGGGCGCGGCCGGGTTGTGCTGCAGTTGCTAGATGTGGCTGCGGCTGATGACAAGGGGTTGTCTGTTCTAAAAGGCATCACTTTGGATGTTCATGCTGGTGAAATTGTGGGACTCGCCGGCGTTTCCGGCAATGGGCAGGCGGAACTGGCGCAGGTTCTGGATGGAACGCGACGATGTACCGCCGGGTCAATCAAGGTGACGGAACAAGACGTAACTAACGTGGGGCCGGCGCAAATAATGGCGGCTGGCGTAGGTCGTATTCCAGAAGACAGGCACGAGAGCGTTGTTACGGAAATGAGCGTGGCCCAAAATATGGCCTTGGAACATCTGGATGAATTTGTGCAGAATGGCGTGTTAAACCACCGGGATATACGGTTGCACGCGGAAAAGTTAATCGCTGAGTATCAAATCAAAGCATCGCCCAAAGACAAAATTCGCGCGTTATCGGGCGGCAATATGCAGAAAGTGATCCTGGCGCGCGTTTTGGAGCGTGATCCCAAGGTCATTATCGTAGCCCAACCCACTCGTGGTCTTGATGTAGGGGCTACCGAATATGTACGGCGCAAGCTATTAGAACAACGAACTAAAGGAGCGGCGATTCTGCTCATTTCAGAAGACCTGGATGAGATTATGGCATTATCTGACAGAATAGCGGTTATCTACGAAGGTGAAATTGTCGGCGTTTTACCAACTGTCACTGCCAATGCAGAAAAATTAGGCCTTTTGATGTCCGGTGTAAAAGATTAACATGATGGGTTTCAAAATCGAACGTATCCCGGCGCCAGTCTGGATACGGCCGTTCATTCCTTTAGCTGCCATTATCGTCACGTTTCTGCTCACAGCCACTTTCGTGCTGCTGGTCAATGCCAGTCCTTTGCAAGCATATTACTATTTTTTAATTGATCCGCTTTCCAGCCGCGTAAGCGCCGTTGAAGTGTTGGTAAAAGCAACGCCCTTATTGTTTACGGGCGCGGCCGTCACCTTCGCTTTTGCCGGTGGCTACTGGAATATCGGCGCTGAAGGACAACTTTATGCTGGGGCCACGGCCGCCACAGCGATTGGTCTACAAATGCATGGCGTGCCGGCCTGGATCGCTATCCCCTTGATGATTATTGGTGGTTTTTTGGCCGGCATGTCGTGGGCGCTTGTGCCTGCTCTGATGAAGATCAAACTTGACATTGACGAGGTTGTCACCACCCTTCTGCTCAATTCAGTGGCCTTGTTTATCGTCAGCGCCCTGTTAAACGGCCCCTGGCGCGATCCCGTTTCCCAATGGCCGCAGTCGCCAGAAATTGCGCCGACGGCCGCGTTCCCCAGACTGATTCCTCGCTCCCGTCTACATCTAGGCTTCATCTTAGCCATTTTAGTCATCGTCATCCTGTGGTTTGTTATGACGCGCACACCCTTCGGCCTGCGCATGAGGGCCGTTGGCCTCGGTTTAGAAGCCGCCCGTTTTGCCGGTATTCCCGTCGAACGCACCCTGCTTATTTCAGCGCTCGTCAGCGGGGGCATTGCCGGATTGGCCGGCGTCAGCGAAGTTGCTGGCATTCACTTCCACCTGATTGACGCCATTTCTCCTGGCTACGGCTATACCGGCATCATTGTCGCCACCCTGGGGACGCTAAACGCCGGGGGTGTTGCCTTAGCCGCCTTGTTTATCGGCCTGATTGATACCGGCGCCCAAACAGTCAGCCGGGCGCTAGGCGTCCCCGCTTACCTGGGTGACGTCATTCAAGCAACTTTGCTCTTGGTGACGCTGGGGATGCTGCTCCTTCAAAGTTACCGTGTCAGCTACCAAAGGAAAAGTCGTTCATAATGGAGATTCTGACCACATTTTTCGTTGGCCTGGCCGCAGCCACCTTGCGCGTGGCGACGCCGCTCATTTTTGCCACACTTGGCGAGGTCTACACGGAAAGGTCCGGTATTTTGAATCTGGGAATCGAAGGCATCATGTTTCTAGGGGCATTCGTTGGTTTTGCGGTGGCGGCTAAAGCCGACGCGGCCGGCATGGCTGGTTATCTATGGATTGGCTTAATGGCCGCAGCTATCGCCGGCGTGGTGATGAGTTTGTTAATGGGTCTATTCAGCGTCACTTTAGGGGTGAACCAACATGTGTCCGGGCTGGGCATTACGTTGCTCAGCATTGGCCTTTCACTCTTTGGTTTTCGGCTTGTCTTTGGCGAAAGCTCGGTGTTGCCTTCCGTTGATCCCTTTGCCCGATATTCAATCTTTGGTGACTTGCCTATACTGGGGACAATTTTCCGGCAATATCTGCTGACATACATCGTCTTCATCGTTCTTGTCCCCTTGGGCTGGTGGGTTTTATATCACACCAGTTTCGGCCTTCAGCTCCGTGCTGTCGGCGAGAATCCCGAAGCGGCCGATGCCGCCGGGGTCAGTGTTTTTCGCACCCGCTATCTGGCCTTGACCATTGGCGGGGCGCTGATGGCGATGGGTGGCGCCTATCTGTCACTAGCCCAACTGGGCGCTTTTTCACCAGGTATCATCGCCGGGCGAGGGTGGGTCTGTATTGCGCTGGTTATCTTCGCCAAATGGGATCCTATCCGCGCTATGTGGGGAGCACTGCTTTTCGGTGGTGTGTTTGCCCTACAACTGCGACTGCAAACGCTCGGTCTGAATTTACCGTTTGAAGTTTTCTTGGCCCTGCCATATGTGGTCACAATCATAGCGCTGGCTATCGCTGGGCGAAACGCCGCCTACCCAGGCGCGTACCTTAAACCGTACCGGCGCGAATAGCAGCAATAAAGAAAGGGGAATTCTCGATGGACAGGTTTATGCAAGCAGCTATTGAGGAAGCCCGTAAGGGGCTTAGTGAAGGGGGGATACCCATCGGGTCGGTATTAGTTATTGATGGGAAAATAGTGGGGAGAGGCCATAATCGTCGGGTGCAGAAAGGGAGCGCCATTTTGCACGCGGAAATGGATTGCCTGGAAAATGCAGGCCGGCTCAAAGCGAGCGAGTATCAACGGGCGACATTGTATTCCACTTTATCCCCATGCGACATGTGCAGCGGTACGGCGCTACTCTATAAAATACCCAAGATCGTCATCGGAGAAAACCAAACGTTTCAGGGACCAGAGGATCACCTTCGCGCGCGCGGGGTTGTGCTGGAAATCCTTGATGAACCTGAATGCGTCCAACTGATGCGCGATTTCATTCAGGACAGGCCTGAGTTGTGGAATGAAGACATTGGTGAGTGAGCTTGTTTTAACTTTAACAAGTGGCGACAGCGGGGACAAGACCGCGCTAACCCCACTCGTTTCAACCGGGTGTGCGCTCGCCGCTCGGTCAGTTTTTGGCCGCATAACGCTTGTTCCGAACGACGGCCGTCCTCGACCACATGCCGCACGCTCCCATTTAACAGCACAACCGGGTTTTGTTCATTGCTCATTGCTCATTGGCAATTGAATCGTAAACGTACTGCCCAGACCAGGGCCGTCGCTGTGGGCCAGGGCACGGCCGTGATGCGCCTCCGCAATCGCCCGCACAATGGCCAATCCCAGCCCGGCGCCACCCTTGTCCCGGCTGCGCGCTTTGTCCGTCCGGTAAAAACGGTCGAACACGTGGGGCAGATGGGCGGCGGCAATGCCTTCCCCATCATCCTGCACCCGGATTTCTAACCAGTCGGCCGTCCGCTCTGCTTGAAGGCAAATGCTCCCTCCGGCGGGTGTGTGGCGCAGGGCGTTTTGCAGCAGATTGTGGATGCTTTGCGCCAGCCGGTCCTGGTCGGCCTGGATGGGGGGTAGTTTCCCCAATAGTTCTAGGCGCAAGGCAATTTCCTGTTGTTGGGCCAGGGGGCGGAAGGACGCGGCCGTTTCCTCCACCAGTTCCGCTACATTTACCTCAATCAAATTGAGTGACAATTCATGCGCTTCCGCCTGGGCCAGGACGCGCAAATCATCCACCAGCCGGGTCAGCAGGCGAGTCTGGTCATATAACTGGGCCACTTCCTCCGGGGTCAGCGGGTACACGCCATCCAGCATCGCCCGCAAATTGCCCTGGATGACGGTGATGGGCGTTCGCAGTTCATGCGCCACGTCGGCCAATAAATTTTGGCGCAATGTCTCGGCCCGTTCTAATTCGGCGGCCATCTCGTTGAAGGCATGGGCGACGGCCTGCACCTCTTCGCTTCCTTTTTCATCAACCCGGCGGCTGAAGTCGCGACGGCCGATGTCTTGGGCGGCGTCGGCCAGCCGCGAGAGGGGAGCGGCCAGACTGTTTGCCATCCACACCCCGGCGCCAATGCCGACGATGGCGCTGATGAGGGTGAAGCGCAGGATTTCGCGGGGGATGGCGCGGCGGGCGGCTTCCCGCAGTCGTTCCAGCGTTTCTACTGGGATGTCTTCTACGAAGGACGGCCGTTTCTCAACCAATGCCGGCTCAAAGTAACTCACGGCAACCCCAATGAGGAGCGGCAGCGAGATGACGAGAAAGACGACGCCGATAAAAGCCAGACTGAAACGGGTGCGCAGGCGGTTCATGGCTGCCTTCTCCATGACAAGGTGATAAGGTGATTCATGCTTCTACCTTCATCCTTCACCCTTCATCCTTCACTTCATCTTTCCATCAGCCGGTAGCCGACGCCGTAAACCGTTTGGATGTAGATCGGTTTTTTGGGGTCAGGTTCGATTTTGCGGCGCAGGTTGCGGATATGGCTGTCCAGAGTGCGATCCATGCCGTCGTAGGTGTATCCCATCGCTTTTTCGATGAGTTCGCCGCGGGTGAAGACGTAGCCGCTGCTTTCCAGTAGAGTTTGCAGGATGCTGAATTCGGTGGGGGTGAGATCAATGAGACGGCCGTCTACGCGCACATCCCGCCGACCCACATCCATGCTTAACCCGGCGATTTGCAGGACGGGCGGGGCTTGCTGGCCATCGAGTTGGGTGCGGCGCAACAGGGCGCGCGCGCGGGCCACCAGTTCGCGGGGATTGAACGGTTTGGTGATGTAATCATCCGCGCCCAATTCTAACCCCAAAATTTTGTCGGTGTCTTCCACGCGGGCGGTGAGCATGATGATGGGGGTGGCGGCCAGCCGATTATCTGCCCGAATCTGGCGGGTGATGTCCCAACCATCCTGATCGGGCAGCATCAGGTCGAGCACCAGCAGGTCGGGATTCTCCCGGCGCAATGTGGCCAGGGCGGTACGGCCGTCATAAGCGGTCAAGACGAAAAAACCAGCCTGTTCCAAATAACTCCTGACTAACCGGATGATTTGTTTGTCATCATCCACCACCAAAATCCGCCGTTTACCCATCAATCCAAAATCCCCAATCCAAAATCCAAAATCACAAACCCTGCGGCCATTGTATGTCGAAAATGTGCAAATGTCGTGCAGGATGGATGCAGAACTACAGAGTCTAAAGCAATCGCCAAAATGAAGGAGAGGGGCGACTGTGCTTGAAGCGGTCGTATCATCCATAGCGCGGTAAACCGCAAATGAACAATGAACAATGAACAATGAACGATGAACAATGAACGATGAACAATGAACAATGAACAATGAACAATGAACAATGAACAATGAACAATGAACAATGAACAATGAACAATGAACAATGAACAATGAACAATGAACAATGAACAATGAAC